>NZ_JAMYJY010000128.1:0-9687 GCF_024136985.1 Haloferax sp. AB510 | reverse complement strand
CGCTTCGCGGGCGAGTCGGAGGAAGATGTCCTCCAGCGACGCCTCGTCGGTTCGGATGTCGGCGACGCGGCCGCCGGCGGCCTCGGCCGCCTCGCGGAGCGACTCGACGGCCGCCATCTCGTCGACGACGGCGACGTGGCGTGCTTCGCCGTCGGCTCCGACCTCGTCGTCCGCGGGCAGGGTCTCCGCGAGCGGGACGGTCGTGAAGACGCGATAGGTCGTCTCGCCGTGTTCCGCGCGAATCTCGGGGACCGTCCCCCGGGCGATGATTTCGCCGCGATTCATGATGACCACGCGGTCGCAGATGGACTCGACGTGAAAGAGGTTGTGCGCGCTGAAGACGACGGTCTTGTCCTCGTCGCGGAGTTCGCGGACGAACTCCAAGACGACGTTCGTCGTCAGGGGGTCGAGGCCGCTGGCCGGTTCGTCGTAGATGAGCAGGTCGGGGTCGTTGACGAGCGACCGGGCGATGGCGACCTTGCGCTTCATTCCCTTCGACATGTCGCCGAGCCGGCGGTCGCGGTACTCGAGGTCGAGGCGGTCGAGCACCGCGCCGGTTCGCTCGTCGGCCACGTCGCGGGGCACGTCGTAGAGGTCGGCGAAGAATCGGAGGTACGACCGCGCGGTCATGTCCTCGTACAGCGGCGACTCCTCGGGGAGAAAGCCGAGCTTGCGCCGCATCGCCGGCTCCTCGGGGTCGTACCCGAGCACCGACGCTGACCCACCGGTCGGTTCGACGAGCCCGGCGAGCATCTTCAGCGTCGTCGTCTTCCCCGCGCCGTTGGGGCCGACGATGCCGAACACCTCGCCCGACTCGACCGAGAAGTCGCTTCCCACGACGGCGGGGAAGTCGCCGTAGGTCTTCCGCAGGTTCTCGACCGTAATCATTGAGAGACCTTCACGCGGGACGGGATAAAAGGGTTCGCGCGGGGTTTCAGGATTGATAGCCTTCCCCTTCGCGGGGCAACAGTTTCGTCTCCCCGGGGCCAAGGTGAGGGTATGCCCGCAGACGACTACCTCTCGCCGTCGTTCGTCCTCTTCGTCGGCGGATTCGTCGCCGCCGTGTTCCTGTTCGGCGCACTCCTCGCCTTCGTCGCCGCCGCCGGCTCGCAGACCGTCGAGGGGCTGGCTGTGGCGCTGGCAGGACTCGGCGGGCTATTTCTCGTCGCGGGGGCCGTCGGTGCCGGAGTGATGCGCTATCGCCGCGGCTCGGGGTCGGCGTCGAAGACGACGGCGGCCGGGGAGCGCCGCTAGTCGTACTCGTAGAAGCCCTTACCCGTCTTCTTCCCGAGGTCGCCCGCCGCGACCTTGCGCTTGAGCAGGTACGCCGGCTTGTAGCGGTCGCCGAGTTCTTCGAACAGCGTCTCGGAGGCGTCCAGACAGATGTCGAGGCCGATGTGGTCCGCGAGGGTGAGCGGCCCCATCGGGACGTTCGTGCCGAGGGTCATGCCGCGGTCGATGTCCTCCTTGGAGGCGACGCCCTCGTCGTAGGCGCGGATGCCCTCGTTGAGCCACGGCATGAGAATGCGGTTGGTGACGAAGCCGGGCTTGTCGTCGGACTCCCACGTCTCCTTGCCGAGGGCCTCCGAAAAGTCGTGGGCGAACGCGACGACCTGGTCGTCGGTCTTCTCGCCGCGGACGACCTCGACGCCCTTCATAATCGGAACGGGGTTCATGAAGTGGAGGCCGACGACGAGTTCGGGGCGCTCGGTCGCGGCCGCAATGGTCGTGATAGAGAGCGTGCTGGTGTTCGTCGCCAGCACGACGCCCTCGGGGACGATGTCGTCGAGGTCGGCGAAGATGTCGCGTTTCACGTCCATGTTCTCGACGGCCGCCTCGACCACGAGGTCGCAGTCCGCGAGGTCCGCGAGTTCGGTCGTTCCCGAAACGCGCCCCTTCGCCGCATCGGCTTCGTCCTCGGTCAGTTTCTCCTTCGAGACGAACCGCGAGAGGCTGTCGTCGATGGCCGACAGGCCGCGCTCGACGTACTCCGTTTCGAGGTCGCGCATGACCACGTCGTAGCCGGCCATCGCGGCCACCTGCGCGATGCCGTTGCCCATCGTTCCCGCGCCGACGACGCCCACCGTGTCGATATCTTCGGTATCGTACATGTCCGGGTCTGCGCGAGGTGGGGAGGTAAAACTTGCCGATGCGTTCGGAATAGTGACAGACTCGTGACTACCACGGGAAGACTCAAGTCGGGCGCAAGAATGGGGATATGCAACGGTGACTGGGGTGAACGACGCCGGCAGACACGACGAAGACGACGCGGGCGGGGACGGAGGGGAAGCCGTCTCGGACGCGCGCCGGAGCGACGGCGAGGGCACGAACTGGGCAACCGAGGCGGACGAGGCGGACGAGGCGGACGAGGGGCCGTCGAATCCCGACGAGGCGCTGACGCACCTGCTCAGACCGCGAGGTGCCCGCGCGAGCGACGCGGTTCCGACCGAGTTGCAGGACCTGAAGTTCGTCGGCCCGGCGACCGCCGAGTCCCTCGCCGAATCGAACATCGACGTGGATGCTATCGTCGACGGCGAGGTGTGCTACCGCGACCTCGTCGCCGCCGGCGCGAACCCCGGCGTGGCGGCGAAGATTCGGCGCTGGCACTCGCTTTCGTGGTCGTTCAACTCCGGCGACGACCTCGACCGACGCTCCTCGCAGGTTCGCGGACTGGGCGACGACGAGCGCGCGTGGGTCGCCGCGAGTTCGGGCGACTGGGATGCGGCTGACCCCGCGGACGAGAGCAACGAGGACTCCGGCGATTGGACCCCTGAGGGCCGGGGCGAAGCGGCGGAGACGAACGGCCCGGCACGGGACGGAGACTGGACGCCATCGGGGTCGGACGACGATGCGGACGACGACGCAGAAGCGCGATCGAAGCCGGCGGCATCGGGGGATTGGACACCGAGCGGGCGGCAGACGACGGGTGCGTCAGCCGACGGGTCGGGAGACGCGCTCGCGGCCGAGGCGGCGTGGCGCGAGCGGTCGAAGCCGAAGCCGCTGACGACGCTCGCGGGCGTCGACGAGGACGACGCGGAACTGCTCGCCGAGGCGGGCGTCCGCTCCGTCAGGCGACTCGCCACCGCGGACCCGGAACACGTCGCCGACGCTCTCCAAATCGACGCGACCGTCGTCAGCGCGTGGAAGGCGCAGGCGCGGGACGCGATGGAGTGAGCACCCCGCCGCGCACCTCCGAATTTTTACTATCTGAGTAGTAATTTTCATTCGGAGAATAATTTGCCGTAATATTTCGTTACGAACCTCATAACGGCCGAATTCGACAATATCTCCTAAGCCACTCTAGGCGCAGCCTTTATATAGGTAGTTACACCACTTTGAATCAGATGATGCCCGGTTCCGACACGGCCGTCGACTCCCCGCAGACGGTATCTCCCACCCCGGCGACGCTCGGGGAACGTTCCCGCTTCGCCGACGATTCACGCCCGACCCGCCGACGCTCCGAGGGGTGGGCCTGATGGCGACGACAGACATCAACACCGCCGACACCGCCCGCGACATGCAGATCATCGACGGCGTGGTCGACGTTATCGCGAGCACCGCGCCAGAGATTCGAACCGGTCTGCCCGGCCGCCGCGTCGCCGCCGAGGACGAGAACCCGAGCGGCGAGACGCAGATGGCCGCCGACGTGTTCGCGGACGACCTCCTCTGTGAACGCATCGGCGCGCTCGAAGGCGTCGGCGAGTACGCCAGCGAAGAGCGCCCTGAGTCCGTCGACGTGGGCACCGGTCGGCTGTCGGTCGCAGTCGACCCGCTCGACGGCTCGTCGAACCTGAAGCCGAACAACACGATGGGGACCATCTTCGCGGTGTACGAGGCCCCGCTGCCGGCCCACGGCCGCGACCTCGTCGCCGCGGGGTACGTCCTCTACGGCCCCGTCATGACGATGATCGTCGCCCGCAACGGGACCGTCGACGAGTACGTTATCCACGACGACGCGAGCCACGAACTCGTCCGCGAGGACGTCACCCTCCCCGACGAGGGGTCGGTGTACGGCTTCGGCGGCCGCGTCCCCGACTGGACCGACGACTTCGAGGCGTTCGCCCGCGAGGTCGAACAGGATCCCTCGCGAAAGCTCCGCTACGGCGGGTCGATGATCGGCGACGTGAACCAGATTCTGACCTACGGCGGCATCTTCGCGTACCCCACGCTGGAGTCCGCGCCCGAGGGCAAACTCCGCGTCCAGTTCGAGGGCTACCCCATCGGCTACGTCATCGAGACGGCTGGCGGCGCGACCTCTGACGGCACGAAGTCGCTCCTCGACGTTGACAAAGACGACCTCCACGCGCGGACCCCGATGTACGTCGGCAACACCGACCTCGTGGCGAAACTCGAAGCGGCGCTGGACTGAACGCGCGGCCGACCCGTCTATTCGCGGGACGAGTCCGCCGACCGTACCGACCACATCGAGCGGACCGAAACGACCGGGCACACTCGTTTTCCGCGGACCAAACAGTCGACAGCCGCGGGTCTCCGTCCAGATAGTCGTCGGCCTCCAACGGACCGGCCGGCAAATCGTGCATGGAAAACCATTTTGAATACGGTGGTGCATCACCGAGTATGAAGGTCAGAATCGGCGACGGCGCGACCGGCGACGAGGCCGAGGCCATCGCCAGCGCGCTGGCGCGACACCTCGGGACGGACGTGAACGTCTTCGTCGGCGACAGCGAGGAGGCCGTCGCGGACGCCGAACCGCCCGCGGACGCCTTCCCGCTGGACGACGACATGGGGCCCACAGAGCGCGAGGAGAAACTCCGCGAGGAGATCGCGGACATCCTCGGCGGCGGCCCCGAGAAGTACAAACAGCGCCTGCCGGAGTCGGGAAAGCTGTTCGTCCGCGACCGCCTCGACCTCTGGTTCCCGGAGGGGCTGAAGTTCGAAGACGGCAAGTTCGCCAACTTCGACTCGTGGCACGAGAACTCCCCCGAGGTCGACGAGGCGGACCCGAACACCCGCCTGCCCGGCGACGGCCTCCTCACGGGGGCCGCCGAGTTCGAGGGCCGCGACCTCCACTTCATGGCCAACGACTTCACCGTCAAGGCCGGGTCGATGGCCCGCCGCGGCGTCGAGAAGTTCCTCCGCATGCAGCAGCGGGCGCTCAAGACGGGGAAGCCGGTGCTCTACCTGATGGACTCCTCGGGCGGTCGTATCGACCAGCAGACCGGCTTCTTCGCCAACCGCGAGGGCATCGGGAAATATTACTACAACCACTCGATGCTCTCGGGGTACGTTCCGCAGATATGCGTCCTCTACGGGCCGTGTATCGCCGGTGCGGCCTACACACCCGTCTTCGCCGACTTCACCATCATGGTCGAGGGAATGTCCGCGATGGCCATCGCCTCGCCGCGCATGGTGAAGATGGTCACCGGCGAGGAGATATCCATGCAGGACCTCGGCGGCGCGCAGATGCACGCCGAAGAGTCCGGCAGCGCCGACCTCGTCGCCCGCGACGAGGCGCACGCCCGCGAACTCGTCTCCCAACTCGTCACCTACCTCCCCGACAAGGCCGGCGAGAAGCCGCCGCGCTCCGAGTCGAAACCGCCGCGGTACTCGCCCGACGGCATCGACGAACTCATCCCCGAGTCGCCGAACCGCCCCTACGACGCCCACGACCTCATCGAGCGCGTCGTCGACGCGGAGTCCGTGTTCGAACTGAAGCCCGACTACGGCAAGGAAATCGTCACCGCGTTCGCCCGCATCGACGGCCGGCCGGTCGGCATCGTCGCCAACCAGCCCACGGAGCGGTCGGGAGCCATCTTCCCCGACGCTGCCGAGAAGGCCGCGGAGTTCATCTGGACCTGCGACGCCTACGAGATTCCGCTCCTCTACCTCTGTGACACGCCCGGCTTCATGGCCGGGTCGCAGGTCGAAAAGGACGCCATCTTGGAGAAGGGCAAGAAGTTCATCTACGCCACGTCGTCGGCGACGGTGCCCAAACAGACCGTCATCGTGCGGAAGGCCTACGGCGCGGGCATCTACGCCATGGGCGGCCCCGCCTACGACCCGGAAAGCGTCATCGCGCTCCCCTCGGGCGAAATCGGCATCATGGGCCCCGAAGCGGCCATCAACGCGGTCTACGCGAACAAGCTCGCCGACGTCGACGACCCCGAGGAGCGGGCGCGGATGGAAGACGAACTCCGCGAGGAGTACCGCGAGGACATCGACGCCCACCGGATGGCGAGCGAGGTCGTCATCGACGAAATCGTCCCGCCGTCGAACCTCCGCGACGAACTCGTCGCCCGCTTCGAGTTCTACGCCGACGTGGACAAGTCGCTCCCGGACAAGAAGCACGGAACGGTGCTCTGAGCCGACTCGACGGTTAATGCTCCGTTTTTCCGGCGGGTAATCTCACGGTAACTGACCTAAGCGGTTCGTACTGAGGACGGTCGGGGTGCTACAGACCTCATCGTCGGCCGACTCCCGTTCCGCCCCACTCGAACCCACCCGACCCGTCACGTCCCGGCTTCGGGGCCGTCGCCTGCCGATAGCCCGCCATGAGCCACGAAGTCCCCCTTCCCGAGACGCCCCGAGCGGCACTCGCACACGCGATAAGCGACGAGCACGTCCTCTGGACCGTGACGATGCTGGCGTTCGTCCTCGACGTGTTGACGACGCTCTACGGGCTCGGCCGGGGCCTCGCCGAACTGAATCCCGTGGTCCTCGCGCTCATCCCCGCGTTCGGGCCGATGGGCGCGCTCATCTCGCTGAAACTCGTCGTCCTCGCGGTCGCGGTCGTCGCGTGGCATGTCCTCCCCAGCCGCTACCGTGGCGCGATTCCAATCGGCGTGGCCGTCCCGTGGGGCGTCGCCGGGCTGATGAACACCCAGCTCATCCTCGTCACGGTGTTCGGGTAGGCCGCCGGAGCGACTCGACCAAGACGGCCCACGCGAGCCCCGCGAGCCCGATGTCGCGGGCGAGCACGTCGCCGAACAGCCCGCCTTCCGCGACGAAGACGACCGCGAGATAGAGACACGTCGCCGACAGCGAGACGGCGGCGACAGCGCTCGCGAGGGCGGTGTAGCGGTCGGCGACGATGGCCGCGCCGAAGCCGACTTCGAGGACGCCGTTTACGAGCATGAACGTCACCAGGGAGACGACGAGCAGCGGCGCGAGCCACGGACGACGTAGGCCGACCACGAAAGCGGGTCCAGAAGCTTGTGGACGCCCGCGGCGAACACCATCGCGCCGAGGCCGACCCGGGCGACGGTCATCGGGTCGGGTGCGCGGGCGGCGGCGGAGGCGGCCCAGTCGGCGACCGACGCGGTCCGCGCGGAGAGGCCGTCGAAATCCATGTCCGGCCTAGCGACGCCGGGGAGAAAACGGTGCGGGTGGGCGGGGAGGCCGGAACGGTCCGCCGACTCAGGCGTCGTCGGGGTCGGCGTCGTCGTCAGCGGCGAACTCGCGTTTCAGCGACAGCGCCGTCCGCTCGAACTCGCAGACGAGGTCGTCGTCCTGATTGAACACTTCCACTTTCATCGTCACCACGCCGCGCTCGCCGTCGGAGGTCTCGCGCTTGTCGAGGACGGTCGTCTGCGCCCGGAGCGTGTCGCCGTGGAACACCGGGTTCGGGTGGGACACGTCGTCGTAGCTGAGGTTCGCCACGATGGTCCCGTCGGTCGTGTCGGGAACCGAGAGACCGACCGCGAGGCTCATCGTGTAGAGGCCGTTGACCAGTCGCTCGCCGAACTGCGAGTCGACCGCGAACTCGGCGTCGAGGTGGAGCGGTTGCTGGTTCATCGTCATGTCGCAGAAGCGCTGGTTGTCCGACTCCGAGACGGTGCGGCGCTTTTCGTGTTCGATGGTCCGGCCGACCTCGAACTCCTCGTAGTACAGACCGGTCATGGTGAATCGTGTGACAGACCGTGATAAAACCGTGCCGGTCGGCCGTACTGTGTGACAACTATTGCCCCGAGCGAAACCAGATAACAATCATTATAATTATCCACAATAGAGGATTGCGAAAGCGCCCGATGGCGACCGATTCGACGGTCGCAGCGGGCGCGGGACAGCGCGTCTGTCTCCCGGCTCAGCCGGCATCCGCCCGGCACGAACCAACATGGCATCCGCAGCACCATCAACCGCGACGGACGACGAACCGACGGAAGAGACAGCCCTCGAGACGGCCCGCCGGCAGCTCGAACGCGCGGCGGCGCACCTCGACGTCGACCCCGGCGTCATCGAGCGGCTCCGACACCCGAATCAGGTCCACCGCGTCTCGGTGCCCCTCGAACGCGACGACGGCTCGACCGCGGTCTACACCGGCTACCGCGCCCAGCACGACAGCGTCCGCGGGCCGTACAAAGGCGGCCTCCGGTTCCACCCCGGCGTGACCGAAGCCGAGTGCATCGGACTCTCGATGTGGATGACGTGGAAGTGCGCCGTGATGGACCTCCCGTTCGGCGGCGGGAAAGGCGGCATCGTCGTCGACCCCAAGGACCTCTCGACCGACGAGAAAGAGCGACTCACCCGCCGGTTCGCAGAGGAGCTTCGGCCCTTCATCGGCCCCACGAAGGACATCCCCGCGCCCGACATGGGCACCGACGCCCAGACGATGGCGTGGTTCATGGACGCCTACTCGATGCAGGAAGGCGAGACGACGCCCGGCGTCGTGACGGGCAAGCCGCCGGTCGTCGGCGGGAGCAAGGGCCGCGACACCGCGCCCGGCCGCTCCGTCGCCATCGTCACCCGCGAAGCCATCGACTTCTACGACTGGGACATCGAAGACACCACCGTCGCGGTACAGGGGTTCGGTTCGGTCGGCGCGCCCGCCGCGCGACTCCTCGACGACGAGGGCGCGACGGTTGTCGCCGTCTCCGACGTGAACGGGGCTATCTACGACCCCGACGGCCTCGACACCCGCGACGTGCCGACCCACGAAGAAGAACCCGAGGCGGTCATGAAGTACGACGCGCCGCGGAAGCTCTCGAACGAGGAACTCCTCGAACTCGACGTTGACGTGCTCATCCCCGCCGCTGTCGGCAACGTCCTGACCGCCGAGAACGCCCGCGACGTGCAGGCGAGCCTCATCGTCGAGGGCGCGAACGGCCCGACCACGTCGGCCGCGGGCGAAATCTTCGAGGCACGCGAGCTTCCGGTCGTCCCCGACATCCTCGCCAACGCCGGCGGCGTCACCGTCTCGTACTTCGAGTGGTTGCAGGACCTCAACCACCGCTCGTGGTCGCTTGAACGCGTCCACGACGAACTGGAGACCGAGATGCTCCGCGCGTGGGACGCCGTCCGCGAGCGGGTCGAGGAACACGACGTGACGTGGCGCGACGCCGCCTACATGGTCGCGCTCGAACGCGTCTCCGAGGCTCACGAACACCGCGGCCTCTGGCCCTGAGCCGGGTCGCCGACGAGTCGATATTTCACCGTTCCCCTCGATACACACACTATGCCCCGACGCAGCGTTTTGTTCTCCCCCGGCGACCGACCCGAGCTACTGCGGAAAGCCCCCGGTGCGGGCGCTGACGTACTCGTCTTCGACCTCGAAGACGCCGTCTCGCCCGACAGGAAAGCCGAGGCTCGGGAGACCGTCGCCGCGGTCCTCTCGGAGCCCGACTTCGACCCCGACGCCGAGGTCGCGGTCCGCGTCAACCCCGGCGACGCCGGGCGCGACGACATCGCCGCCGTCTGCACCGCCCACCCGCCGGACGCGCTGGTCGTCCC
>NZ_JAMYJY010000127.1:0-9744 GCF_024136985.1 Haloferax sp. AB510 | reverse complement strand
CGGCCGCGGGCGAGACGAACAGCGCGCGGGTCGGGTAGTCGACGCCGGCGTCGAGGGTCGCGCGGGTCTGCCGGCCGTCGACGGCCTTCGCGACGCTCTCGTCGAACGCGGCGAAGTCGGTCTCTGCGGCCGTGAGGTGTTCGAATTCGGTCTGTTGGTTCCACGCGGGGACCGCCGAAACCTGCACCATCGCGACGAGCGAGACGACGAGCGCGAACGCGAGCACGTGCCGAGGATGGCCGAGGCTCCGCGGCGGTCACCGCGGAGGTGCGAGCCGCGGCGGGCCTCGCCCGCGACGAACCCGCGCAGTACGTGCCTGAGGGGCGATTGCGTGTGTTTGTTGGGAGTGTTGTGAGTCATTGCCTTACACCAGTGCGAAGGCGACGAGCGCCAGCGCGGACAGTCCGAGGGCGTACTTCAGCCCGCTGAGGGCGCTGTTGTCGGCCAGTTTTCCGGCGAGGAGTCCGCTTCCGACCGCCTGAATCAACGCGGAGTGGAAGAACACCACGTGGAAGTTCGCCAGCGGCACCGACGAGATGCCGATGGGGAGCGACTGTCCGTCCATCGACGCGGACGCCGACGGCCCGGTCATCTCGGCGAGGGGGCCGAGGTAGCTCGCACCGAGCATCAGGATGACGAACAGGTAGACGAAGTACCCGATGACGACGATGGCGATGTAGGAACCCATCGCGCGACGGCGGGACTTTTCCAGTTTGTACCGGTTGCGGGTGTCCTCCGCGGCGACGCTGAGGACGCGCGAGAGGTCGCCGCTGGTGCGGCCACCGCTGGCGATGAGCCGGATGACCCGCGAGAGCTGCGGAACGTTGAGCCGGGTGGCGAACGCCATGAGCGCCGTGTGGGCGTCGTGGTTCCAGCGGATGTCGTTGCGGAGCGCGCGGAGTTCGTCCGCGAGCGCGCCGGTCGACCACCGCGAGACGAGCGCGAGCGCCTCGACCAGCGAGATACCCATCTGGTTGGCGCTCGACAGCAGGTTCAGCGTGTCGGGGAAGCGCCGTTCGAGCGTGCGCTCGCGGCGGGTCCGAAGCTCGTGGAAGACCGTCAGGGGGACCGCGACGATGGCGAACGGGAGGACGACGAACCAGACCGTCGTGTTGTACGGGTTCGCGAGCATGGCGTCGAGCGTCGGCGTCGCGAGGCCGAGCACGAGGACGCCGACGACCGACAGGACCGCGAGGGGCACCGTGACGACCGCCGAGAAGTACGGCTGGCGGCGCATGATGTCGAGCGGGTCACCGATGAGCGTCCGAAGCTCGTACACCGCGTTTTCGCGGCGGTAGTCGTCGAGTCGTTCGTCGACGAAGCCGCCGTCGGAGGCGACGCGGTCGCCGCCCCAGCGGGCCTCGCGGGCGCGCTGGACCTCGCGGCGCATCGCGCCGAGGAAGTTGGCCACGACCGTCCGAATCTCTTCGAGGACGGTTACGTCGTGTTTCGTCCGCACCGTGTCCTGCGTGTACGGCGAGGAGAGCACGTCCACGAGGAGCAGGAACAACGCCATCCCCAGCGGGAAGATGAGGTAGTTCAGGGCGTACAGCTGGACGAGCGTGTCGCCGCCGAGGAAGCTGATGACCATCAGGGTGACGATGAGCAGCAGCGGCGCGGCGACGAACGCGGCGACGAACACCTCAGAGAGCATCGACAGCGTCTCGATGAAGTCCTCCTGTTCGTCGCGGGCCTCTTCGAGGTACGTCGCGGACTCGCGGTCGAGGAAGGCGGCCACGTCGCCGCCGGAGTCGAGGACCGAAAGGAGGTCGTCGAGGAACTGCTCGAAGTTGATCGAGGGCGTCAGGTTCCGGGAGTTGCGGAGCGCCGTGAACAGGTCGTTGCCGAACAGGTCCATGTCGCGGGCGATCATCTCGAACTCGCGGGACACCTCGCCGTAGTCGGGCGCGTCGGCGACGGAGCGGATGACTTCGAGGAAGCTCATCCCGCCGTGGCTGAGCGCGTACATGTAGACGATGGCGTGCGGGAGCAGGATGTCGATGCTCCGGCCGCGCATCTCGGCACGGCTCTTGGGGAGGTAGTACCGTGCGTAGTAGGTCCCAGCGGCCGCCAGTCCACCGACGAGGACGACGAGGCCCGCGCCGAGGATGGGCACCTTGTAGGGGAGCAGCGGGACGACGTACTGCGCCGCGATGCCGAAGCTCACGGGGCTCGACGCGTCCGCCAACACGCCCATGCGGGCGAGGACGAACGTGAGCGCGAGCCCGACGAGCGAGCCGAACACCGCGGTGACGAACGCCAGTTTGAGCGACTGCGTGAGGTACAGGTCGTAGGTCGTGCCCACGCGGGTCTGGTTCAGCCAGCGCTGGAGGTCACGGTGGCCCGCCGGGTTGCGCTTGAAGTACGTGCGGACGTACCCGTAGCGCTGGCGGAGCCGCTTGACCTCCTCGGGCGACTCGTCGAAGTGTTCGCGCGGGAAGTACTGCTCGACCTCGTAGTCGGGCAGGGGAACCGAAGTCGACGAATCACCGGGCATTGTCGGCCTCCCGGTCGTCGTCGTCGCTCACGGTCTCGTCGGCGTCCGAGGCGTCATCGGCCGGCGCGGGGCCAGCCTCCGCGATATCGTCGAACTCGGTGGCGTCGTCGCTGTCGCCGACTTCCGAGCCGTCGGCGGCGTCAGCGTCGTCGTCTGCCGCGTCGGCGTCCGCGTCGTCGTCCAACTCGATGTCGAACAGGTCGGCGAGGAGTCGTTCGGTCTCGGGCGAGACCTCGATTTCTTCGTCGTCGAGGTCGTCCGCCGCGTCGTCCTCGTCGGTCTCGTCTTCGACGGAGACCAGCGAGGTCTCGGCGTAGACGTGCGCGAGGAGGCCTTCGCGGTCGCGCTCGAAGCGGCGAATCATCGCCGACACGGTCAGGTAGTCGTCGACGCCCGAGGCGGCGATGTACCGGAGCACGTCGGCGCGAATGTCGAGTTCGTACTGCAGGTCGGCTTTCGTCCAGCCGCGCTCGGCGGCGATTTCGTCGAGGACGACCGAGTCGCCGACGCGCTCGTGGGCGTCGTTCTCGGGGTTGCGCTTGAACACGTCGCGGAGTTCGACCTCGCCGTCGTCGTCGACGCCGGCGATTTCGGTGACGGCGATGTTCCGGCGGGTCCGGTCGCCGTCGAGGTGAATCTGCTTTTGGACCGAGATGATGTCGAGGTCCGAGAGCATCTGGGCCGGCACCCCGAGGGGCTCGTTGCGCATGCGGTGGACCACGCCCTCCGAGGAGTCGGCGTGGAACGTCGTGTACGCGGTGTGGCCCGTGGCGATGGAGTGGAAGAAGGTCAGGGCGACGCGTTCTTCCGTGCGAATCTCACCGACCAGCAGGTACTCGGGGCGCTGTCTGAGCGCGGCCTGCAGGAGCGCGTACATCGACACCTCGCCGCGGCCGTCGGCCGTGAACGTGTCGCGGGTGACGGACTGAATCCAGTTGTCGTGCGGGAGGGTGATTTCGCGCGTGTCCTCGATGGAGACGACCTTCGCGTGGCCGGGAACGAAGAAGGACACCGCGTTCATCGAGGTGGTCTTCCCGGAGCCCGTGCCGCCCGCGAAGATGAGCGAGCGGTTGTTCTCGATGGCGAGCCAGAAGTACGCCATCTGCTCGACGCTGAAGGTGTTCCAGCGCACGAGGTCGACCGGCGACAGCGGCACGTCCGAGAACTTCCGGATGGTGAAGTTCGACCCGCGGGTGGCCACGTCGGAGCCGAGGGTCAACTGGATGCGGGAGCCGTCCGGAAGGCTCGCGTCGACGAGCGGATCGGAGACGGTTACCTGCTTGCCCGCGCGCTGCGCGAGGCGGATGGTGAACGACGAGAGGTCGCCGTCGTCGAAGACGACGTTCGTCGGCACGTCCCGGTAGACGCTGTGGAAGACGTAGACCGGCACGTCGTCACCGTCGCAGGAGATGTCTTCGATACTGGGGTCCCGCATCACGGGGTCGATGCGGCCGAAGTGGATGAAGTCGCGAAGCAGGAAGTAAAACAGCTTCCAGAGCGACCCGTCTTCGACCGTCGCCGCGTGTTCGGTGATTATCTCGCGGGCCTCGTCGTCGAACACGTCCTCGCGGTCGCCGTCGGCGTCGAGGTCGCGGTACAGCAGGCTGTTGCGCAGAATCTTCGTCAGGTCGTCGCGCACGAAGTCCTCGAAGTCGTCGAGGCGCGGTTCGCTCACGTGGTACTGGTGTTCGCGCTTCTCGTGGTCGTACAGGATGGAGACGAACGCGAAGGGCTTGTTCACCCAGTAGTGTTCGACGGCCTCGACGCCCTCGAGGAACGAGAAGTCGAAGAAGTTGTCTTCGATGAACGCCTCGGAAGGCGTCGGCGCGAACGCCGTCTCGTCGTCGATTTCGGCGAAGAACGCCTTCACCTCGCGGAGGACGGCCTCCCGGAGCGTTTCCGGGCGGTCTTCGTCCGCCGCTTCGTCGACAGCGAGGTCTTCGACGGGGCCGTATTCGATGCGGTCCGACGCGGGGACCGGTAGTTCACTCGCGCGGGCGGCCATCGCCTTCGGACCGGTCGTGGGGACCAGTTCGGCGGTGCCGGCACCGTCTGCTCGGAACGATTCTTCGCCATCGCGGCGGTCAGTCTGGGAATTCTTGTCAGGAGACGCCATTCTCTGGAAATACTGAACGGTAGGAACGGCTGTAAGTATGGAGCGACTAGATGTGCAAATTCGGCCGGTTAGGCCCGAACTACCGCCGAATTCAGGGACTTATCTGGTCAGCCCTCGGTTGGGGTGCGGACCGAGTTACGCCGCGGATTTCCCCGACCAAGGCTGACAACCGAATGATAGTACGGCGTCCCGCGCGCCACAGTCACGGCCGACGTGTCGGTGAAAAACAGTGACATTCTCCGAGAGAAGAGTGTTAACAATAGTCACAGACCGTCTGTCGGCGGAATTCGCCCCTTCAGACCCGGCGTGGCCTTGCGATTTCGGTCCTTCCTAGCGGGTGGAAACGGGACGAACCTTCAAGAGAAGCGGCGTTGTATGTAAGGATGTATTATGGATATTGCTGATATCGCCACTCCTGATTTCATCGAGGTCGACGTTGACGAGCGATTAGGCAAGGTCCGCTCAATCTTCGAGCGGGAAAACCCTAAGGGCATCATCGTCCAGGACGACGGCGAGTACGCGGGCGTCATCGGTGAGAAGCAGCTCATCAACTCGCACGTCGAAGACAACACCAAAGCGGCCGCGCTGACGAAGGCGGTCCCCAAGATAGACCGTCACGAGAACGTGCGGGAGGTCGCGCGCATGCTCGTCGAGGGCGACACGAAGGTCGCGCCGGTCTACGAGGGCGAAAAACAGTACGGCATCATCACGCAGGACGCTATCCTCGAGGCCGTCCTCGACCACCTCGACGCACTGACCGTCGAGCAGATTTACACCGACGACGTGGTCACCATCGGCGAGCGCGACCACCTCGGGCAGGCCATCAACCGCCTCCGCGAACACGGCGTCTCGCGGCTGCCGGTCCTCGACCCGGACGGCCGCCTCACGGGCATCCTGACCACCTACGACCTCGTCGAGTTCATGGTGCGCGACGAGGGTCGGCAGGGGAAACAGGACCGCCGCGGCGACACCGACCGGATGCTCGACCTCCCGGTCTACGACCTCATGACCAGCCCGGCGCGCACGGCGACGCCCGAAGAGAGCGTCCGCGACGCAGTCGCGCGCATGCTGGAACACAACATCGCCGGGCTCGTCGTCACGCCCGCCGACGACGACGGTGAGGTCCTCGGCGTGGTGACCAAGACCGACGTGCTCCGCGCGCTCACCTACACCGAAGAAGAGCAGATGGACGTGCAGGTCACGAACATCGGCCTCCTCGAAACGCTGAGCCGCGCCGACATCAACTCGGCCATCACCGAGGTCGCGGACAAGTACCAGCGGATGAGCGTGCTTCACGCTCACGTCCGCTTCCACGAGCACAAGGAGAAGCTCCGCGGCACGCCGCTCATCCAGTGCCAGATTCGGCTCCGCACGAGCCACGGCCAACTGGCCGGCAGCGGCGAGGGCTACGGCGCTGAACACGCGTTCCACGTCGCGCTCGACAAGCTCGAACGCAACGTGCTCGAAGTCAAGGGCTTCGAGGCCGACGAGCGCTACCGCGGCCAGCTGCTCCGGAAGCTGAACGAACTGTAACGCCGCCGACTCACCGGAACTCACCGGGACGCCCGAAATCGAAACGCGAACGGAACACAGGAGCGGGATTCGGCCGGGACGTCCGCCCGGCCGCGTCGACCTTTTTCTATACGTCAGTCGCGGAGAGCCCGCGGTCCGTTATCTTGAACGTCGCCGTCTCCCCGGCGGGTTTCGCGCGGTGCTTTTCGAGCGTCGCCCGGCGGTTGCCGCCGCGGAAGCGGTCGAGGCGGACGACGGTGCCGGTCCAGTGTTCGAGGGTATGGCCGCCGAGCGCCCGCGTCCGGTCGGTGTCGGGGTCGGAGTACACCTGATTCGTCAGGACGACCGCGAGGTCGTGTTTGCGCGCGAGCGACAGCAGGTGCGTGACCTGCCGGGCGACTCGGCGCAGCGCCTCGCCGCCGTCGCCCTCAGCGGTTCGTTCAAGCCGGTAGAAGCCGGTCGCGGAGTCGAGGACGATGAGGTCGGCGTTGGGGGCGAACTCCTCGGCGTCGCGGACGGCCTGTTCTTGGCCCTCGAAGTCGTACGCCTCGCTTATCATCAGTCGCGAGGTCACAGACTCCACGTCCTCGGGGGCGACCGCCTCCGCGAGTTGCTGGAAGCGGTCGACCGACAGCCCCTCGGTGTCGATGTAGACGACAGTGCCGCCCGCGGCGGCGACCCGGACCGCCGCCGAGAGCGCGACGTTGGTCTTGCCGGCCGCGGAGGGGCCGTACACCTGCGTGACGGTGCCGCGTTCGAACCCGCCGTCGAGGAGGTCGTCGAGCGCCGTGCACCCGGTGGAGACTGACTCTGTCACGTCAGGTGGTGGGTGCCACCGGCCGAAAAAGACCCCGGTCGCCCGCGGCGGCCCGGGCCGCCGCTTCGGCGACAGTCCGCGACCGTCGAAAGCGACTCGCGCACGACGGTTTATTCGTCGCCGTCGCCAAGGGAGGGACGTGATAGTCGTCGCCACCGCGGACTTCGACCTCTACCACGAGGCCGTGTCCGAACTCCGGAGCCGAGGAGTCGCCTTTACCACCGTCGAGCCGGGCGACCCGCTTCCCGAGCGGACGCGGGTCCTCCTCACCGGTCCCGACGACGACCTCGACGGTACGGGTTCAGACGGAAACGTGACTCGCGTGACCGCGACGGGCGACGACGTGCGCCGCGCCGTCGACGAGGCGCTCGCGAGCCTCCGCGGTGGTAGCGGACGGACCGTCGTCGGCGTCGACCCCGGGACCAGACCCGGCGTCGCCGTCCTCTCGGGCGAGACGGTCGTCGCCGCGTTCCACGTCCCGCTTTCGGACGCCGTCGAAGTCATCCGCCGCGAGACGGAAGACGCGGTCGACCCCGTGGTCCGCATCGGCGACGGCGCGCGCCTGCAGGGCGCGAAGCTCATCAACGACCTCGACGACGTCGCGGTCGAACTCGTCGACGAGACCGGGACGACGCCGTACCTCGGAAGCGGCGCGCGCGGCATGGGCGACGTGCTCGCCGCGGTGAACATCGCCCGCCGGGACGGCGAGCGCATCGAGTCCCGCGAGATCGAGCCGACCGAGGGTGAACTCACGCGCATCAAGGCGCGCTCGCGCGAGGCGTCCGACGACAACCGAACCATCGACGACGGGCTCGCCCGCCGCGTCGCCGGCGGGGAACTGAGCATCGACGAAGCGCTGGACGAACACCGCTCGCGCGAGGAGTGAGCGTCCACGGCGGCGGTTTCGACGCTGTTAACGGCCGCCTAACGGTGCTCTACGCGACCAGTGGAGGGTGCCTGTGCTTCGAGTTGTCGGGGCGAAAAGAACGCAATTAACGGGACTCTCGGTTTATGAGACGCACCGTGCCCGAATCATACCTACGTTCCACCGACGCGTATCGCGTGTCGCATGAGCACATCACGCACCCCCGAACTCGGACGACGGACGTATCTGAAGGCACTCGGCGTCGGCGCGCTCTCGGTCGGCGCGTTCACCGCGCCCGCGGCGGCGCACCGCGGGGCGCTCCAACGCGAAATCGCATCGGTTCGGGCGGCCACCTCGAAGTACGCGGACGTTCGGAAGGCCATCGCGGACGGCTACGTCCTCGAAAGTCCGTTCGTGCCGGGCATGGGCTACCACTACGTGAACCACGAGTACGTCATCGAGAACTACGACGACGAGGTCGACCTCACGAAACCCGCCGCGCTCGTCTACGGGAAAAACGAGGGTAACGGCAAGGAGGAACTCATCCTCGGCGCGGTGGAGTACCTGTTTGACCAGGGAGAGACATATGCCGGCCCGTTCCCCGGCCTGTTCCACGGGGACAGCGACGACGGCATGTGGGGCTTCGCGGCGGGCCACTGGGGCCTTCACGCGTGGGTTCACGTGAACAATCCCGCGGGGACGTTCGCGCCGTTCAACTCCCGGCCGCAGTTCAACGAGAGGTGACCGGCGAATAGCCGATTCGGATTTTTCCCTCGGTAATCGCCCAGTCGAGAGGCCGGCCGTCTCGATTTATCCCCTCCGGCGACGCGTCTCTCGGATGGATCCGCGAATCACGGTCGTGACGCTCGGCGTTTCGGACCTCGACGAGTCGATTCGGTTCTACCGCGACGGCCTCGACTTACCGCTCCGCGACCGCGACCCGGACAGCGACATCGCGTTTTTTACCCTCGAAGGGACGTGGCTCGCGCTCTACCCGCGCGAGTCGCTCGCCGAGGACGCGACCGTCCCCGCGGACGGAAGCGGTTTCGCGGGCGTCACGATTGCGCACAACGTCGCCGAACAGTCAGAAGTGGACGCGGTTCTCGACGCGGCGCGCACGGCGGGCGGAGAGATAGTCAAACCCGCACAGGACGCGTTCTGGGGCGGCTATTCGGGCTACTTTTCGGATCCGGACGGGCATCTCTGGGAGGTCGCGTACCCGCCGTTGACGGAGTAATCGAGTCGCGTCGGCGGAGACGGCGCGACTCACTCGCCGTCGTCCGACGCCACCGTATCGACGGCGCGGCGCATGATCTCGCGGACCGGAAGCCCCGTCTCTTTCGCCACCGCCAGCGCGTCGTCGTACTCGGCGCTTCGGTCGTAGACGACGCCGTCGGCGTCGCTTCCGATCTTGACGCTCACCTCGTAGTCGTCGCCGTCGATAGCGAGCGTCGCCGTCTCGAACTCGCGGCGGGCGGTCCAGCGGTGGCCCGCGCCGTGTTCGCGGATTCCGAGCGTGCCCGTTTCGACCGCGAGGCGGTAGGCGACGCGCTCGGCGTCTTCGGGCTTGACGACGACTTTGACGAGGTGGCCGGGGCGGGACTTCTTCATCGTCGTCGGGATGATGGTCACGTCGCGCGCGCCGGCGTCCTTCAGGGTCTCCTGTAACCCGCCGAGGACTTCGGGCGTCGCGTCGTCGAGGTTCGTCTCGAGGACGGAAATCTCGTCGCGGACGAGCTGCGAGCCGCCGTCGCCGACGACCGCGCGGAGGACGTTCGGCCGGTCCGGGAAGTCCCAGCCGCCGGCTCCGTAGCCGGACGACTCGACCGACATCGATGGGAGCGTCTCGACGCCCTCGGCGAGGTGCGCGAGGATGGCCGCGGCCCGTGGGGGTGAGCAGTTCGGCCTCGAGGGGCCCCCGCGGACCGACCAGTCGG
>NZ_JAMYJY010000126.1:0-9838 GCF_024136985.1 Haloferax sp. AB510 | reverse complement strand
CTCAGCGGGCTGTAGAGCGCCACGCCGGCGATGCCCGCGACGCCCGCGACGAGGAAGCCTCGGACGAGCGTGACGGCGGTCGGCACGCCGAGACCGTCGTAAGGGTGGCCCGGTTCCGCCGACCCGGACGCGCGACCACCCTCGGGTGCGACGTTCTCGTCCGCGTTCGCGTAGGCGTACGCGCAGAGTCCGACGACGACGAGCAGGGTTCCGGCGGCCCACGTCGCGCGGCGGTCTCGGGCGAGGGGGCGGCGCGCGAGACGAGCCACACCCAGTCGGTCGCGAGGAGCACGCCGAACCCAAGCGTGGCCGCTGCCGCCGCGCCGCCGGTTTCGAGCACGCGGCGTCTCGTCCGGCGGGTCGTCCGAGCAGTCGCCCCGCTACTCCCTGAGAGCGTCACGGTCGCGGACTGTCGGCTCGGCGGTCGGACGGTGTGCTACACATACACGTACCGGAGGACGGACGGCGGTTAAGTATTCCTCGCGTAACAGGTCCGCGGGACCGACTCACGGGGGGTTATCTCCTCGGCGACGACTCCGGAGTTCGACCGCGGCGAGGAGGAACAGATAGGTCGAGAGCCCGACCGCGACGGCGAGTAGCGTCTGTCGTCCGAAGACGACGACGCCGAGGACGATTCCGACGACGGCGGTCGCGACTGACGTGGTTCGGACGACCCGTCGCTCCCAGAGCGCGCGGACGCTCGACGCCCGAAGCGACAGCGCCGCTTCCAGCGCGAGCGCCCCAACGACGCCGACGAGGACCGGCCCCGGTGTCACCGGCGTCCGTAGGAGGGCCGCCGCGAGCGCGGTGGGGACGAGCACCGACCCCGCGAGCGCGGCGTCCCGTCGGCGAGTCATGAGAGCACTACCGCGTCAGGACGCTTTTAGCCACCGGCGCACATAGCCCGACTATGTCTATTTCGGGCGACGGCCCCGGGTTGTCGAAGGCGAAGCGACGACTTGGCCGTTATCTCACGGGGGCCGGGCTGTTGATGCTCGCGTTCTCCATCGCCTACCAGTGGGCGGCGGGCTTTTTCGCCGGCGAGGACGTCACGTTCCTGCAGGCGGTCCACGTCTCGTCGAGACGTTCACGACGACGGGTTACGGCGAGCAGACCCGGTTTTGGGTCGACCACCCGCCGCTGCTCGCGCTGTCGATTCTGATGCAACTCACGGGCGTCACGACCGTCTTCCTCACGCTCCCGCTGTTTCTCGTCCCCCTCGTCGAAGACGCCCTGCGGACCGCGCCGCCGACGACCTCGACGCACACGGACCACGTCGTCATCTGTACGTTCACCCCCCGCGGCGACGCCCTCGTGGACGAACTCGACTCGATGGACGTTCCCTACGTGATTCTCGAAGCCGACCGCGACCGCGCCGAGGAACTGTACGGCGAGGGCTACGAGGTCGTCCACGGCGACCCCGAGGCCATCGAGTCGCTCGAAGCGGCGAACGCGGCCGAGGCGCTCGCCATCGTCGCCGACGACGACGACGAGACGAACGCGAGCATCATCCTCGCCGCGAAGCAGGCCGCCCCGGACGCCCGCGTCGTCAGCCTCATCGAGGACCCCGAGGTCGCGGACTACCACCGCTACGCCGGTGCCGACCGGGTCGTCTCGCCGCGCCGACTTCTCGGCGAGAGCCTCGCCGGCAAGGCGACCACGTCCATCTCCTCGGAACTCGGCGACGCCATCGAAATCGGCGAGGACTTCGAGGTCGCGGAACTGCTCGTCCAGCGCGGGAGTCCCGTCGAGGGGCGGACCATCGCCGAGAGCGGCATCGGCCAGGTCACGGGTGCCAACGTCATCGGTGCGTGGTTCACCGGGGAGTTCGTCTCCCCGCCCGCCCCTGACGCCGTCATCGACGAGCACACCATCCTGCTCGTCGTCGGCCGCGAGAAGCAACTCGAAGAGCTCCGGGCGCTGACGCTGTCGTCGGCGCGGCGCTTCCGCCGCGGGACCGTCATCGTCGCGGGGTACGGGGAGGTCGGGTCGACCGCGGCCGAGACGCTGGCGAGCGCCGGCGTCCCGCATCTCGTCGTGGACAAACAGGACAAGCCCGGCGTCGACCTCGTGGGCGACATCACCGACCCTCAGACGCTCTCCGAGGCGAACGTCACCGAGGCCCGCGGCGTCCTCCTCGCGCTCGACAACGACACCACGGCCGTCTTCGCCACGCTCGTCTCCGAGCGCGTCTCCGAGGAGACGGAGGTCATCGCCCGCGCCAACGAGACCGAGAGCATCGCCAAACTCTACCGCGCTGGCGCGGACTACGTCCTCGCGCTCTCGACGGTCGCCGGGCGGATGCTCGCCTCGACGGTGCTCGACGAGGAGGTCATCGCGCCGCAGTCGCAGATAGAAATCGTCCGGACCCACGCGCCCGGGCTCGTAGGGCGGACGCTCGCCGGGGCCGACGTTCGCGCCCGGACGAACTGCACCGTCATCGCCGTCGAGCGAGACGGGACGCTCGTCACCGAAATCGCCCCGGAGTTCCGGGTCAAAGCCGACGACGACCTCATCGTCGCCGGCGTGGACGAGGACATCTACCGGTTCAACGAACAGTTCGGGTGAGCGGTCGCTGGCGCGGGACGCTGGTGAGAATTCGGACGCGGACGGCGATTCGGACGCGGACGCAACTCTCGGTCGGTGTGGCAGTCCCGCCGCTCGGCGGTCGAGAAGTCCGACACGTCCACGTCGCGTCCGAGGACGTGGTCCGAACAACCCATGGCAGTGGACGCCCGTTTCCATCCCTCGACAGGACGTGCCGGCGTCCGTGGCTCTCGGATGAGTCGGCTAAAAAGAATCGGTTACGTCGCAGCGCGGCGACGAGAGTTACGCGCCGACTTCCGCGCCGACGTAGAGTACGACGACGAGGAAGATCCAGACGACGTCCACGAAGTGCCAGTACATCGAGGCCGTACTGACGGAGACGTGGCGTTCGGCGGAGTACTGCCCGCGGAGCGCGCGGACGAAGACGATACCGAGAAGCACCGCGCCGAGGCTGACGTGGAGGCCGTGCAGGCCGGTGAGGCCGTAGAACGCCGACCCGAAGATGCCGTCGGTGATGGAGAAGTTCGAGTGGACGATGAACTCGTAGTACTCGTACACCTGCCCGCCGATGAACACCGCACCGAGCAGGAGCGTGACGGCGAGGCCGAGGATGAAGTTACGGTGGTTCTCCTCGCGGATGGCGACGTGCGCCCAGTGGAGCGTGAAACTGGACACGATGAGGATGGCGGTGTTGGCTAACACCAACGAGCCTGTGAGGTGTGGAAGTTCCTGCGGCGGCCACGTCCCCGCGCGGATGAAGAAGTAGTACGCGAACAGCGCGCCGAACGTCCCGAGTTCGGAGCCGAGGAAGGCAATCATGCCCCAGCGGAGCTTCGATGCGCTCTTCTGGCTCGCGTCGCGCGACCAGAAGTGGCTCACGAACGCGTGGTACAACCAGCCGTAGAGCCCGGCCAGGAAGAGGAAGATACTGCCGATGAACACGGCGGGGCCCGCCGTCTGGCCGACGATTCCGTCCTGTCCCATGACGTACAGCCCGGCACCGGCGTAGATGCCCGCGCCCCCGACGGCGGTGACGAACGGCCACCAGCTCGCCTCGCCGAAGCCGCGCGGCCAGTCCTGAACCGCCGGCAGGTGATGGCCGTGGTCGTCGTGTGCTTCTTCGGTACTCATAGACGCCCGTTATGCTTGGGTTACTAAAAATCCTCCCAAACTGCGTTCGTCACGGGACCGCATGGGCCTCGGACCGCGGTTCCGACGGCGACCGCGGTGGGTGCGAAACACGTCGCTCGCGAGACCGAAGCTGCCGGCGCGCTCGGCGGCGCTCGGCACGAAGCGATGCGAGAAGAGAAGCGAAACAGAACCGGGCCCGACCGACAGCGCCTCTGCGTCGTTCAGTCGGCGTTCGTCGTCGCTCGGTGGAACGGCTGACGCGAGATGATTTCGCGCATCTCGGCGAGCGACTCGGCGCCCGCGCCGTTCATCTCGGAGACGACGGCGAACACCTCTTGTCGGGAGATTTTGACGCCCTCACCCGTCACCGCGTGTTCGGGGTTGGCGACGAGTTCGCGGAGCGTGCCGACCGCGAGCAGGAACGGAATCGCCCACGCGGCGAGCGTGTTGCCCTCGCGGAGCGGCACCGTCTCCAAGTAGGTCTGAGCGTCGTCGACGAACGACTTGGCGTGGTCGGCGGTCCGCTTGACCACCGAGGCCGCCCGGTCGTTGTGCTCGGGGGCGACGACCTCCTCTTGGGGAACGCCCGCGTCGTCGAGCCAGTCGGCGGGGAGGTAGACGTTGTTCTCCGCCGTGTAGTCGTCGTGAACGTCCTTCGCGATGTTCACGAGCTGGAGGAGCAGGCCGAACTCCTCGGCGGTGTCGTAGAGCCGCGAGCGGCGCTCACTGTCGACGTTGCCGCGGGTCACGAGGTTCGTGATGAGGTTGCCGACGGTGCCGGCGGCGTAGTAGCAGTACTCCTCTAACTCCTCGCGGGACTGGATGCGGAGCCCGCCGGTCTGGGAGTAACGTTCGACGAACATCGCCATACCCGAGACGAGTTCGCGGACCGGCGGCGTGACCGCCTCTCGCACGTCCTCAGGAAGCGCCTCGAACGTCCGGAAGACCCGAGCGGTGTTGGCGACGACCATCCAGTCGTCGGACTGTTCGCCCTCCGGGGGGAGGTGCGGCTGTACTGCGGTCACGAACTCGTCGACGGTGGTGTCGTCGTCGGGGTCGAGCGCGCGGTCGTAGAGTCGAAGGAGGTGTGCCTGCTCGTCGGGCGCGATTGAAGACGAATCCTCCACGGTGTCGGCGATTCGACAGAGGAGATATCCGATACAGATGTGCGACGCCATCGGTTCGTCGAGGACGTCGACCGTGAGGGCGAAGGTCCGAGAGACCCCCTGAACTGCATCGTGACACCAATCGAGGTCGTCATCAGTTGCCGGTGGCCGGGCATCGGCGTGTCGAGACATTCGAAGCGTACCGGTATTACGGAAGGGGGGATAAAAAGTCTCGTGGGGGCGACGACTCTCAGACGGCCGAGACGGCGCAGGAGAAAATCATAAGCATAGTCGATGACAGACTCACGTATGGACTTCGCGCTCACTGCGGAGCAGAAGCAAATCAAGGACATGGTCTCGGAGTTCGTCGACGAGGAGGTCAAACCTCGCGCGGCGGAGATAGACGAGACCGACGAGTTCCCCGCCGACCTCGTGGCTGAGATGGGGCAACTCGGCTTGATGGGCATGCCCTTCCCCGAGGAGTACGGCGGTGCCGGCCTCGACTATCACTCCTACGCAATCGGCCTCGAAGAGATTTCCCGCGGCTCCGGCGGCCTCGGCACCATCGTCGCCGCCCACACGAGCCTCGCCGGCAACATGCTCTACGAGTTTGGGAACGAGGACCAGAAGCAGACCTACCTGACGCCGGTCAACGAAGGCACCGACATCGGCGCGTTCGCGCTCTCCGAACCCGGCGCGGGAAGCGACGTGCCGGCCATGGAGACCACGGCCGTCAAAGACGGCGACGAGTACGTCGTCGACGGCGGGAAGCTCTGGATTTCGAACGGCTCGGTCGCCGACACGGTCGTCGTCTTCGCCAAGACCGACCCCGACGCGGGCAACAAGGGCATCTCGTCGTTCGTCGTCCGCCCCGAGGAGGACGACGGCTTCGTCGTCGAGGGCACGGAGCACAAACTCGGCGACAAGGGCTGTCCGACCGCCGAACTCCGCTTCGACGACATGCGCATCCCCGAAGACCGGCTTCTCGGCGACGAGGGCGACGGCTTCGTGCAGGCGCTGAAGACGCTCAACGGGGGCCGCATCACTATCGCGGCGCGCTCGATTGGTATCGCCCGAGCCGCCCTCGACGACGCCGTGAAGTACGCCGGCGAGCGCGAGCAGTTCGACCAGCCTATCGGCGAGTTCCAGGCCATCAAGCACAAACTCGCCGACATGGACACGAAGGTTCAGGCCGCAAAGCTCCTCATGCACAAGGCCGCGGACCTGAAGATGCGCGACGAGACGTTCATCAAGGAGGCCGCGCAGGCGAAGCTCTACGCCAGCGAAATCAGTCGCGAGGTCGCGAACGAGGGCATCCAGATTCACGGCGGCTACGGCTACACCAAAGACTTCGCCGCGGAGCGCTACTACCGCGACGCGAAGCTCAACGAGATTTACGAGGGGACGAGCGAGATTCTCCGCAACACCATCGGCGACTGGCTCCAGAAGTAACCGTCAGTCGACGACCGATTCGTCCGCGTTGGCTGTGTCGCCCGCCCGGAGTGCCCCGTTTTCGACCCGCTCTGCGAGCCACGCGTGGTACGATTCGACCCGGTCTGCGCCCGCGTCGGTGAGGCCGTACACGTCGTAGATGCCCTCGGTTCGCCGTTGGAGGTGGCCCGCCTCCACGAGCGCGTCGAGCGTGCCGTAGAACGCTTGAGGGTCGATTCGGAGGTCGTAGTAGCGTTCCAGTCGGGTCTTCAGCTTCTGCCCGCGGAGTTCGCCCGCGTCGTAGAGGATGGCACAAAGGTCGCGCCGGCGGCCGCTCTGAAACCACATAGCTCACCCCTCGGTGGAGACACACACGTCACTTTCGTTCCGGCGGCCTTCCACGCCGGCCCACCGCGCCGACCCGCCCGCCGGAACCGGTAGTTTAGACAGCCCCTACTCCCTAGCGCCTCGCATGACCGACGCAACCGCAGAAGCGAACGGCGTCACCGCGCGATACTACGTCACGGACTCCGAGCGCGTCCTCGAATTCGACCGCGACGGCCGCACCGCCGCCGTGG
This sequence comes from Haloferax sp. AB510, assembly GCF_024136985.1. Classification (NCBI taxonomy): domain Archaea; kingdom Methanobacteriati; phylum Methanobacteriota; class Halobacteria; order Halobacteriales; family Haloferacaceae; genus Haloferax; species Haloferax sp. AB510. The sequence goes on along the minus strand of NZ_JAMYJY010000126.1, from coordinate 3,045 downwards.
CTCAGAACATCGACGGCTACGCCATGCTGAAGGTCCGCCCGACCGCCGACGGCGACGAACTCGAACGCTACTACGGCTTCGACATGGCGCTGGACCACGCCGCGGAGCTCCTCGGCGTCTCGCCGCACGACCTGCCGGTCCCGGAGGACGCGGCAGACATGGGGATGTAGCCCGGACGCGTTTCGCGCGCCGCACCGATTAGCCCCAGTAGAAGCGCGGGCCCAAAAACAGGTAGCCGAGCGCCAAGAACAGCAGCCCGAACGAAAACCCCTCGCCGAGCGTCCCGGAGCAGAGGATTGCGAGGCCCTGCACCACGCCCATGACGAGCGCGTCCTGCGCGTGGAGGTCCGGGTAGGTCACGTCCGAGAGCATCAGCGCGGCCATAATTGCGGAGAGGGCGACGAGCAACATCGGCTCGACGAAGCCGACGAGGACGCCCGCCGACAGAATCGTCGCGGCGAGCGTCGTCGGCACGCCGACCGTCTCGTCCGAGCCGCTGTCGTAGGCGGTGTAGAGCGCCAGTCTGACGACCGCGGCCGCGACGAACAGCGCGGCGACGGCGACGCCGGCGACGACCCGAAGCCGGTCGAAGCCCCACATCTCGCGGACGACGGTGACGACGAGCAGGGCGGGAGCGACGCCGAAGGAGGCCACGTCCGCGAGGGAGTCGAGGTACGGCCCCGCGTCGGTTCCCCCGTAGCGTCGGGCGACCACGCCGTCGAGGCCGTCGGCCATCGCGGCGAGCAGGATGGCCTTGGCCGCGAGGCGCACGTCGACCGCGGTCAGCACCGCCGCGACGAATCCCAGCGCCGCGTTCCCGGCGGTGACCACGTCGGCGGGGCCCAACCGGCCGACGAATCGGGGTCTCATACCGATGCGATTGCGTACCTTCCCTTTCCCTCTTACGTTCCGTCCGTCGGTGGGTGGCTTCGCGCACCGACCCCGAACCGGCGGCGTTCCGGTCGGTCTCGGTCGATTCGGCGGTTCGCCGAGCGAACCATGCGACATTTATCGGTCGCGTCCCGAGAGGCGACCATGCGAGACCACGGGTCCTCGGACGGCGGTCGGACGCGGCGTCAGTTCCTCGCGGCGGCCGGAGCGGCTGCGACGGCCGGCCTCGCGGGCTGTGCGACCTTGATGGCTTCGGGCGACGAGTTCGACATCGGAATGACCGCGGTCGCGTTCGACCCGCCGGCGCTGACCGTCGAAGTCGGTGACGAGGTCGTCTGGCGGAACACGAGTTCGCGCGGCCACACCGTCACCGCCTACGAGGGCACACTTCCCGAGGACGCCGCGTTCTTCGCCAGCGGGGACTACGAGACCGAGCAGGCCGCCCGCGACGCGTACTCCAACTCGCTCGGTGGACTCATCGGAAGCGGCGAGACCTACACGTACACCTTCGACGTGCCCGGCAAGTACGAGTATCTCTGTATCCCCCACGAGCAAGCCGGCATGGTCGGCACCATCGTCGTCGAGGAGTAGGCTCGGCGCGCAGCGTCGGCTTCGAGCTTTCGCACCTGACCGGAGAGCGACGTGGCTCTCGCTTTGCGCGCGGGCGCGTAAAAAGTCGAAATTCGAAGTCGGGCCGTCGGCGAGACGGGCTTACGCTTCGGTCTCTTCGTCGACGTCGACTGCGACGTCGTCTTCGTCGACGCTGACGGCGGCTTCCTCTTCGGCCTCGACCTCTTCGGGGCGGGCTTCGAGGGAGAACTTCTTGACCTCGACGCGGCGCAGGGGGTAGATGACCTTCGCGTCGCCGTAGATGGCCGACGAGAGGCGACCCTCGACGACGCTCTCGGTGAGCGCGTCGTAGGTGTGACCCGTGATGGCCTCGCGGGTGAGCTTCGTCATGATGCGACGGATTTCGTGTTCCTGGCTGCGGTCGGCCTTCTTCGTGGTGAAGGCGACGGGCTGGAGCTGGACGCGGTAGTCGTCCTTGGTGATGGCCGTGACGTTGGCTTCGATTTTGGACGCGCCGCGGCGGACGAGGCTACGGAGGTAGTCTCGGGTGAGCTCCTGCTGGATGAACTCGGTGTAGGCGGCGTCGCTACCCACGTCGGTAATCTTGAACGTGAGCTTGACGTTGTTCGCGCCCTGGTCGTCGTTGAGTTCGCCGAGGGTGGACTCGACGGTGCGACCGTTGATCTTCTCGGGTTCGTCCGCGAAGGTCGAACCGAGTTCCTTACGGTCGAAATTCTCGGGAGCGATGACGGTGTACCATCGCTTTCCGCGCTTCTGCTTGGAGACGGATCGTTCACTCATGGTTAGTGTCTGTGTGCGTTCGTGTGGCTTCGATGACGGTCTCCGCGACCGTCACGTTGACGACGTAGTCATCGACCGTGGCGTGCAGGCCGCCGGTCGAATCGCGTTCGATTGTGGTGACGAGTTCGTCCCCCTCGACTCGGGTGCGCATCGACGCCGTGTTGTCCGGTTCGAGCGCGCCGGCGATGATGCCGGGGTCGTTGTGGGTCGTTCGCAGGGTCGCACGCCGCGTCATCGGCGCACCTCCCTGACGGCCGCGACGACGTCGCTCGGCTCCGCCGCGGAGTCGAACGTCATCGTCGCCTCCGACGGCGACCCGGTCGCGGACGCGTCCGGCAGTTCGTTCGCGGCCGCGGCGAGGTCCTCGTCCAGTCCGGCGGGGCCGGTCGAGACGAGGGCCGCGGCACCGACGCCGACCGCGAGAACGGTCGGCTCGGGCGAGCGGAAGTCGCGGGCGAGCCTCGCCACCGTGGCGAGTCGCCCCGGCGACGACAGGTCACAGGAGAGCGCGTAGAGGCTCTCGTAGCGGCCCGTCGTCGCCCCGCGGAGCGCGGCGTGGGTCGCCTGCGCGTGGTCGCGCCACGCGTCGAGCGCGGCGTCTCGAACGTCGTGTCCGAGCGCCAGCGCGACGGCGGTCCCGGGCGACTCCCGGACGGTCGCGTCGAGCACGTCGGCGAAGCCGCCGACGGTTTCGAACGGCCCGTTCGGGGTCGCCTCCGAGCGCAAGACGCGCTCGACGGCGGTCGCCGCTCGGGCGGTCGCCTCGCCAGTCGTCGCGTCGAT
>NZ_JAMYJY010000125.1:0-10083 GCF_024136985.1 Haloferax sp. AB510 | reverse complement strand
TCAGAACGCTTCGCGTTCTGATGGGCTGCACGAGAGCTTTGCTCTCGTGAACGTCGCCGTCCGACTCCATGTGCTGCCGATCTTTCGCTCAGAGAGACAGAATCGATTCTCCGGATCCTCGGCGTAGAACGCTCGTTCAAGGCAATCTTTCAGTGGATAAATCGGATGGCCGACAGTATTCCGGGCCCGCCTCGGCTGCGCCGTCGGCGGCCGCGGCCGACGAGACCGCTGTCAAAATCAACGGCGAGTGGTCTTGGCTGTACGATACAATAGACTCCGGCACAACAGTGATTCTCGACGTCGCACTGTTCAAGCGTCATGGAACTAATCCGGCGGCTGCGTTTCTCCATGGAGTCTGTGAGAAACACGACTGTTCAGAGACGGTGTTTCTGGCTGATGCCTTCGGGTATCGGACTGCAATCTCTCGATTAAGGCTGAACGGTCGGGTCGACTACACAGACCGAAACCTGATCGAAAAATGGTTTCACACGTTCAAAATGAGGGTCGACCGTTTCCATAACTCATGGGTGGGCAGTCGGCTGAGCGTCTGCCAATGACTTGCAGTGTTTGTTCATTACTACAAGAATCAGCGACTGCATCAGGCGTTGAATGATCGAACGCCAGCTCAAGAGGTTACATGGACAGTAGTAATTCGTGCAAAAACCATGGAGCAGGGATGTAATGGCGATGGTATCGTGGGTAGGAGAAGTGGTGTTAGTGGCGAGTGGTAAGCTCCTCCATTGTGCAATCTGCAAGCTGAGTGAACCCGACTGTGTCTGGTATCACGTCTACTGTAATACCGTGTTCTTGAATCGCTTGAGCGGTCGGCATCCCAATCGCTCCGATAACCGTCTCTGCAACGCCGCGCTGGAGTGCGGGCACACCGTCTTGCTCAGCGGCAATCTCGCAGAAATGCTCAACTGCCCTTGGTGATGTGAATAGTATTGCATCCAGTTGGCCGTCTGTTGCGAGAGTGACTGAGCTGCCTGCAGCCGTTGGACGATTCAATCGATACAGCTGCGTTTCATGGACATTCGCACCAGCGGCCGTAAGTTCTTGGACCAATACATCGCTGCCGTGTGCACTGCGAGTGATCTCGACAGTTGATCCATTGACCTCAGTAGCGAGTTCGTCGACGAGACAGCAGACGTGAACGTCGACGGCATAATATCTACTACCACGCCGGAGTCTCGTAATGTCGAAGCGGTCTGCTGGCCGACGGCGCATACTGTCGCCTCTCCAGGATGCCAATCCTGATCAACAGCTATCTCAACCCCGGTCTGGCTCGTGAAGACGCAATAGTCTGCCACTGCTGGTGACTCCCCGGTCGGCCGAACCTTGAGCATGGGATCTGCGACCGGCGAAAGTTCATGTGATCGGAAATAATCGCTTGGGTTCGCTGTCTTCACTAACTGGATGACCAGTGAAGAGTCGGCCCCGTCCTAGCTATGGTGCCGTTTCAGCCACGAATTTCGTGATAGTGCGGCTTTCAGCCCGGCGAAGCAATCTACTTGCCGCCGATTTATGAATATCAAATGATGCTGCCAGTTCAGCGAGCGTACAATCTCGGGGCGTATCGTAGTAGCCGCGCTCGACCGCCGCGGAGATGAACTCTCCCTGGTGATCCGTGAGTAGTTCGTTCGAGTCGTACGACTGTGACAACGACAAAATCTGACATGGGATACCAGCCGCCGCTAACTCGTCAACGAACTCCGACAACCGTTCGTGTGAATCCGTCAGATCAACGCTAAAGCCCGTCCCGGAGAATAGGTGGTTCCTGTGGAAGAATCTCTGATTCGAGGTACACTTCGTATGGCTCTGTTACCGAGGATGTGAGGCGGACGAGCAGCATCATCTCATCACGATGGACCACCTCATACGAGCCAACCTCGGAGGTATCCGCTAACCGGCGAACGAGTGGCTCTCCATCCGCTGTCAACATCCCTGCTCTCATCATCCAGTGTAACGGGGTTGCTGACATCATCACCCTCGTAAATTTCGTTCGTGAGGACAGGGCTCTGGCAACGGTACGTGGTTGTGCCCACCTGGTGACTGGTGGTTCCGTCTGTGAGAATGGGCTCGTCATTGACCTCTCAGCGATGACTGGTGTTCGTGTCGACCCCGACGAACAGATAGCGCACGCCGAACCCGGAGCAACCGTGGGTGAATTGTTCCACGAGACGCAGGAGTTCGGGCTGACCACGCCCGCCGGTGGGGCTACCGATACGGGGGTGGCTAGCTCGACACTCGGTGGTGGTATTGACGACATCCGACGCAAACATGGGCTTGGCATCGACGCTCTCCGTTCAGTCACCATTGTCACCGCTGACGGCCAGTTGCGTACTGCGAGTGAGGAGCAAAATGCCTGTTTTGGGCGATTCGCGGTGGTGGGGCGAGCTTTGGAGTCGTCACGTCCTTTGAGTTCGATCTCTACCCTGTGGGTCCCGAGGTCATGGTCGCATATACTTTCTACCCGATCGAACAGGGTGCGGATACTCTGCAGAGCTTTCGAGAATTCACGGCCGATGCTCTCGAGGAGGCATCGGCGATGATATACACACGGTCGTTCCACCAGCATCGGTGTTCCCCGAGGAACGACACGGCGACCCTGCGTTCGTCGTCATCGGTGTGTACACGGGACCAGTAGAAGCCGGCAAAGAAGTGCTTGCACCCCTTCAGGAACTTGATGATCCGATCGTGGATCTCAGCGAACCGATGTCGTTCATCACTCTCCACGAATTGCAAGACGACATCTTCCCAACCGGAAGGGAGTACGATTGGTGGGCGCTATTTGCAGATGAGTTAACTGGAAATAGGCGCTAAGTACCCTTCCTCAAGGAGCAACGCAGGGAGCGAAGCGACCGAGTAGCGCAGTAGGGAGGGGATACAGCGTTCACAAGAGCAGGGCTCTTGTGTGCGGACGAGACGCTTGCGTCTCGTCAACGCCGCACGATTCTCAAACACGTTCACTGCCCGGTCCACAGGCCCACCGCTACCTTTATGTCTATCCATAGTCTATACATCGGTGATGGATAGGTTTGAAATCGAAGGCGAAGAAGTCCTCGACGGGACGGCAAAACCGTCGGGGAATAGTGCCCACGTCATCGTCCCCAAACGATGGCGCGGAGCCGACGTGAAAGTCGTCCGCGTCTCCGAACCCGATTCAGACGAATAGATGCAGTACAACTACAAGTATCGACTTGACCCGTCGAAAGCCCTCACAGAGACGCTTCTGCACCACGTCGATACTTGTAGGCAACTCTACAACCACGTCCTTCACCTGCTCAACAAGACAGACGACAATCCCGCTCGCTACGAGATTCAGGGACGACTCCCCGACCTCAAAACGTGGTGGAGCGACCTCGGAGATGTTCACTCGAAAGTTCTCCAGATGGTCGTCAAGCGCATCTACGACAACCTCTCCACGCTTAAAGCGCAGAAGGAGAACGGACGTGCTGTGGGGATGCTCAAGTGGAAACCCCCTCGGGAGTATCGCTCGCTCACCTACAACCAGTCCGGCTTCAAGCTCAAGAATACGAGTGGTCGGCCCGTGTTGTGGTTGAGCAAAATCGGTGAGATTCCGATTCACCTCCACCGAGACATTCCCGAGAACGCGACCATCAAACAGGTCACGGTCAAACAAGAACCCACGGGCGAGTGGTTCGCCACGTTCGGTATTGACGTGGATGAAGCCACGCCCGAGAAACCGGAGACTCCCGAGCGAGTCGTTGGAATCGACGTGGGGATTCTCAAGTACGCCCACGATACTGACGGGTACGCCATCGAGAGTCCCGACTTCAGCGACGAGCGCGAACGGTTGGAACGCGCTCAACGCAACCTCTCACGGAAGGAACACGGGTCTGCGAATTGGGAGAAACAACGCCGAGTGGTGGCCGAACGCCACGCCGACCTGAAGCGGAAGCGACGGGACTTCCTTCACAAGTTGTCGAACTATTACGCCACCGAGTACGACTTGGTGGCCGTCGAGGACTTGGACGCAAAGGGCTTGGTCGAACTGCCGGGCAACTCACGGAATCGAGCAGGTTCGGCATGGGGAACGTTTCTGCGGATGCTCGAATACAAGTGCGACCGAGAGGGAACGCACTTCATGGCGGTTGACCCGAAAGACACGACGAAAGAGTGCGCCGCCTGTGGAGTCAAGACGGACAAGCCGCTGTGGGTCCGTGAACACTCCTGTCCTGCCTGCGGGTTTGAGGCGGACAGGGACGCGAACGCGGCGTGGAATATTCTTTCTCGCGGTCTCGAAGATGTAGGAGTGGGATACTCCGAATCAACGCCTGTGGAGACTGCGCTTCCTGTGGATACTTTGGTGTCTGCAAAGCGCGTCGTTGAAACAGGAAGCCCCATCCTCAAGGAGCGAACGGCGTCAGCCGTGAGCGAGTAGGGTGGGGTAGTTCACGCGATACTCTCATCGAGCGGTTGCTAGACTGGGGGAGCAAGGGGTCGCCATTGTCGAGTATTGGGGTGTAGCATCTCGATGGCGCAATGGTGCGTGTGGCCTCTGACGAGACGGCATTTCCGTGGCGTGATTCATCGTTCATGATAAGTATCGAAGCAGCCTGAGAAGATTTGGACCCGAAAACGGCACAGGAAACCACCGCATGGGCGCGTCAGGCGCGCAAGGATCTCGTAAAAGCGGATGCGTCACAGGATAGCCTCTACGTCGGATGGGCCAATGCCGACAAAACGGGCGAGGAACTAGCACGGGCGGCATACGGTGAGAACTACGACCGCCTCGTCGAAATAAAGTACAAGTACGATCCAGCGGGGCTGTTTCGGCTCGACCAACGCCTCGATCTCACGGACGGATAGTGGAACGGGGAGCACAATGTCTCGAACCTGGCCCGAATCGGCCGACTGCGTCCCGGTCGAGACACCACCAGTACAGGACACCATCCGATGACAAACACCCGCCGTGACAGGTCACGCATGGCTTCTTCGGAGGAGACAGCGGAGCAGCCCCGTGTGATTGCGTCACGGGGCAGTCGAACAGCACGCGAGTGCCACCCGCGCACTCAGCGAAGCGCTGACAGGAGCAGAGAACGCAGGGGCAGCGATAGATCTCTTCGATCTCGCCGAGTTGACACTGCCACTGTACAATCCGGATCGCCCGGAACCGCAGGGCGGGGTCGCCGTTGTGCGCCGGATCGCACGGGCCGATGCCGTGGTGCTTGCCACTTCGGTTCGGTACGACTCGTACTCGGCCCAACTGAAGACCGCGCTGGAGTATCGTGGACCCGAGTAATTCGACAGCAAACCCGTCGGCTTGCTTGGTGTGACTGAGGAATCGGAACCCGATCTTGCATTAGAGCATCTCCGAACGGTTTGTACGACACTCAACGCCTGGGTACTCCCAATGCAGGTATCAATCACTGCGGCAGGGGAACACGACGAGCTACCCGTTGACTCCGTGAACGCACTCAAGACGCTGGGCCAGCAGGTCGTAGACCGGGTAGTTCACGGGACGAAAGGGAGTGGCGAGGACATATGAACTATCCGTAAACTGGCCCGCACTGTGCAATGACGAGATTCGTCCCAGCGGTCACGATATCGTCACCGGATACTGGAACGTGCCTGGCTGCCTCGCTGCCGACGAGCGACAAGAACAACTATAATGTCTGCGGTGATCATTTCGATTCTTGTGTAATATTACCGGTCGCCTCACAGAATATCCCCTCCATTGCGATGATATCTGCCTTTTGAACGATCTCGGCTTCGATTGTCTGTGGAGCAACACTAGACTGTGGGGTATGCGAGAGCGCGATATGCTGAATATGAACCGGAATTTCAGCCTTCTGCAGTAGGTAAATACACATATGTGGGTGTTCAAGTAAGGTTCGGTACTCCGACAGCGAATCACCGCTGTACTCGAAAAACTTACTAATATCGTGTACTAGCGCACCTGCAATGAGATGATCCCGGTTCAGTGGAATATCTCGCAGGTCTACAAGTTGATCGGCGAGTGCAATAGCCATCAGTGTAACATCACGGGTATGTTTGATGAACCCCTGTTCACCGACAGTCTCTGTGTGGTGAGGTGCCCATGGGACAGCAGTGAACGTATCAAACTCACCCTCTTCTAAGCCGATTCTGAAACTTTGCTGTACCTTTTCACGGAGTTGGTTGTCCGCGATTTCCTCTATCTCTGGTAGTACAGCAGCTAAATCACCGGTCATGCCAGATAGTTAGTGGTAATCCGTATTATATCTTCTCTCTTGTGCCCCCCTCACCAGTTTTGAAGCACTGCTAATTTCTTTATGAAATAATCGACATCATCGTATAACCCGGATACTGCTCCTCGTAGTGCAGGGTGGTCGATAAAAGCAGTGCAGAATATTTTCGGTGAGACGATGTTAGGAACTTTCGCTGTCGCTGCTTCTGATGCCTGCTATCGCCCGTTTCAAGAGTCTTTTCAGATGAGTAGAATTTGATGAGAGAAGCGTGAACACGATCATCGCGGTGAGTACTATCGCGATTATCGAAGAGAAAAATATCATCAGTGGTCCGCCATCTACAACTTGAAGTGATCGAAGGAAGTTTCGTTCGACGGTCTGGCCAAGAACAGCACCAAGTACCAGTGCAATAATCGAGTACTCATTCTTGACGAGGTAGTAGCCAAGGACACCCATTACCAGTACCGTGATGATATCGACCCAGTTGTTCCGTAGCGTTAACGCTCCAAGGGTCGAGAGGACGACAATGATTGGGATAATGTAATCGGTGTCGATTTTCGTGAGGATCTTGAGTCTGGTGATGAGAAGTAACCCCAAACTGAGGATCATGAGACTTCCAATTAGCAAGGTAAGAAATAGTGTATAGGTTAGGTGGAGCTGTGGGCCAAATAGGTCCGGTCCAGGACGAATGCCGTGCATCAATAGGCCGCCGAGGAGAACGGCTGTCGCCCCGCTTCCGGGGATTCCGAATGAGAGAGTCGGAATAAGCGCACCCGCGACAGTAGCGTTGTTCGACGCTTCGGGTGCGAGAACTCCCTCGATTGCACCTTTCCCGAATTCGACCGCAGGGTGACTCCGTACTGCTTCGGAATATGCGACGAAGTTCGAGACTGATGCGCCTGATCCTGGAATCGAACCGATACCGAGCCCGATGAGACTTGACTTGAGAACTAGTAACGGGTGCTTTTTCACTTCGCTGAAGCCGATATACTTGTTCCCGGTCATCTCAACACCGTCTTCGGATATCGATCCAGACTCTTCTGCTAACTTTATCATCTCCGTGATAGCGAACAAGCCGATCAGAACTGCGATGAACGAAATCCCATCGTACAGCGCCACAAGCCCGAACGTATACCGGGTCGCGCCAGTATACGAGACACCGATGCTAGTAATGAGGACACCCACTGCACCGGACAGTATCCCTTTTAGCATCGATCCGCGTGAGACAATGGAAATGAGTACAAGGCCAAGTAATGCGACGAGGAAGTACTCCGGCGAGCCAAAGAGGAGGACAACCGGGACTAAGACCGGTGTGAGCAACAAGAGAACGAGGCCGGAGATTAGCCCACCAATAGATGATGAAACCGCAGAGACAGAGAGGGCAGTGAGACTGTTGCCTTGTTTTGACAGCTCGTAGCCGTCGAATGTCGTTGCTGCAGATCCCGCAGCTCCAGGCGCGTTCAACAGGATGGCTGGAATACTACTGCCGTACATTGCCCCGTTGAAGATAGCGATAAGGAAGATTATCCCGTTGACGGAGTCAAATAGCAATGTGAACGGGAGCACGAGAACCATTCCAATAGATGGTCCAATTCCTGGGAGTGAACCAACGAAGATACCGACAATGATCCCGCCGAGGATAAACAGTAGCGTTTGCACTGTGAGGACCTCAGCGAGCCCCTGCATGAACGCTTCAAGTGCCATAGACCATCACCTGAAGCAGGATTCCTTCGTCGATCGATAGATTAAGTATGTTCATGAAGCTGTAAGCGATTGCAAACGATAGGAGTACGAGGAACCCGATTACCACCGGACGTTGCCGCGTCCATAGCGTGTACGCGAAGACGAACAGGGGTGTCGCCCAGAGTAGTCCTACAAGATACCCTACCACCAGATAGAGTACTATCAGTACTACCAGCGCGTACCTTGACTGTGCGTTTGCCTCTTGTCCGGAATCGTCCTGCTCGTACTGTTCGGTTCCAAGTAGCGAACCGTCACCGGTCTCAGTTGGTGTTCCCGGTATCAGCATTTGGATGACTGATTCTGGGAGTAGTATCGTGGTGATAAGAATCATCGACGTCAGAATGATGATCAGCGACGAGAGTCTGGGGAATATCGCGTCTCGATGCGGATAGTCAAACGACTTGATAAACGCCCAACTCGCGATGGAGAGAAATCCGAATAACAGAATGAGATTGCTATCTAACTTCTCTTTCACGGTTGTTTCTATGTTACTCATGGGGTAGGGCTTGTTTGTCGTCGTCCAGTTTAATTGCGATCTGGTTGTGGCCACCCGTCAATCGATTCCACTCCGAGGATGGTTGGGAGGATCTTCATCGAGTCGACGAGGAGGCCTTCGAGTTCATCTGGTTTAATATTGGTCGTAGGATTGCCTGTTTCCTCGGCCCACGATTGGACGCTTTCGGCCTTAATCGCTTCACTGACAGCGGTGGAGATGGTTTGAGCCTTCTCTTGGCTTGTTCCTGGTGACATCCACAGACAGCGCGTATTCTGTCCGATGGTGTCCATATTGTTATATCCGAGGTCGACCACGGTTGGTATATCGGGGAATACCGGGCTCCCTTGACTAGAGAACGAGACAAGCGGAGTAAAGTTGCTACCGTCGTAGGCGGCCGCCAACGGTGTTGCAGCCGTAATACCGACGTCGACTTCACCGCTTGTGACCGCCCGGCCGACTTCTGCGCCTGAATCATACGGAACCGTCTCGAAATCGCTATCCTCAATGGGATACTCGTCAAACGTAACCAGCGCACTCATGACCATATCGCCGCCGCTTCCCGGCCCGACAGTTGAAACAGTATTGATCGAATCCGTCTGAATCATCTCGATGAACTCTTCGAAATTCTGTGCCTTGTCCGGTTGACCAATCAAGACGTTTGCATTGTAGCCGTATCCATATACAGGCACAATATCTGGGAGCTGTCCGGCCCATGGTGGACGGGTCTGTAGAATCGCGCTTGGCATGATGGCCAAGTTATTTGCAAGAAGCGTGTACTCGTCTCCATTCGTAATGGCCTCACCGGTTCCTCGTGCGCCACCTGCACCAGTCATGTTCTCAACGACTACGTTTACTCCGAGTTGGTCAGATAATGGGGAAGCAACCTGCCGTGCGTACGTATCTGTCCCACCTCCTTCTCCGTAAGGGACGATGATGGTCAGATCTTCTTGTGGGTAACTTCCATTGCCACTTCCGCCATTGCCTGCACAACCTGACAGACCCAACATACCTGCGGCACTTGCTGCTTTTAGGAACGACCTTCGACTAGGCATACAATAAATCGTTATGTTTTGAGGGTATATATAATCTTCGATATATGGGTTGGTGAGAGTGGGACACAGTCTATCCGGTTCTCTCTCAGATTCTTGTTTGTCTACTGTTGGCCCGGCCTCAGTACAATATTATCTCAACAAGTGCGGTGTCTCATCTTTAATTCGTTCGCCTGAAGATTCAGCGGTCTCGCCACTTTCGTCACTTCCCTCGTTCGGGAAGAAGTTGGAGCTTAGCTAGCAGAGGCTGAAAATAGATCCCATCAAATGGAACTTTATATATTATATACTATATTTGCTAGATTTTTCTACACTAATATTACTAATACAGAATTGAATATTGCGCAGTGGGGAATTTTATATGTGTAGCCTCAAATAGAGGGGTATGGTAAGCAGCGATAAATTCGAGGCTGTGAAAACAACGGAAACAACACTCCGAACCATTGCGGCATTGCTAGACATGGAGAGCGCTCGGATAGAGGAACTCTCCGCTGAATTAGACATTGCCCCTAGTACAGTACATCGGCACCTACAGACCCTACGAAAACATGGTTACGTGATCAACGACGGAGGATCATACCGCTTAGGGCTACAATTTCTG
>NZ_JAMYJY010000124.1:0-10508 GCF_024136985.1 Haloferax sp. AB510 | reverse complement strand
CCGACATCGATCGCGACGCCCGGGCGAAGACCATCGTCGCGGCCGTGCCGGACTTCGAGCGCCCCGATCTCGACGCGACTGTCGCCATCGCCACCGGCGGCACCTCCGACGCCGAGGCCGCTGGCGAGGCGGCCGCCGTCCTCCGCGAGATGGGGGTGAGCGTCGAGCGAATCGAGGACGTTGGCGTCGCCCACCTCGGTCGCGTGCTCGACAACCTCGACACGCTCCGCGAGGCCGACGTGGTCGTCGTCGCCGCCGGCCGCGAGGGGGCGCTCCCGACCGTCGTCGCTGGACTCATCGACACGCCGGTCATCGGTCTGCCCGTCTCGACGGGGTACGGCCACGGTGGCGACGGCGAGGCGGCCGTCCTCGGGATGCTTCAGTCGTGTACCGTCCTCTCCGCGGTGAACGTCGACGCCGGCTACATCGCCGGCGCGCAGGCCGGACTCATCGCCCGCGCGGTCGCCGACGCCCGCGACGACGACGCCTGACCGGGCGTTATCTGCACCTCGTGGTCGTGCGCGATTTCGCGTGCGTACGCACACGCGCGATGCCCTCATATGAGTGGGGTACTGTGTATCACACACCGGCTTGGTGGCTGCCGGACCGCAACAATGCCAGTCTGTGACCACTGCGGGTCACACGTCTCCGAGCGCTTCGCACGCGTGTTCGCCGACAAGGACGGTCAGGTTCTCGCCTGTCCCAACTGCTCGGCGAACGCGGGTATCGCGGAGGTCGCTCGACAGCGTGCCCGCACCGCATGACCACTGAAGCGACAAAAGACCACCACGCGAAGCTAACTCCTCGTGCGCGAGGTCGGGCGTAGGGTTCATACCCGCGCCCCAGAACCATTCTCTCGTGCACTTCGTCTACGTCATCGAGTGTAGCGACGGCTCGCTGTATACCGGGTACACGACCGACGTGGAGCGACGCGTCGCGGAACACGACGCCGGCGAGGGCGCGAAGTACACTCGCGGCCGGACGCCGGTCGAACTCGTCCACGTCGAGGAGTTCGACTCGAAATCGGCCGCGATGTCGCGCGAGTACGAGATAAAACAGCTCCGCCGCCGGGAGAAACAGCGACTCGTCGAGTCGTGAGGGCGCCCCCCACCCGTCGGCTCGTAACGTAGTTTTTTGCCCCGCCGCGGAGTGGTGCGCGTATGGACGAAATCTCATTCGGGACCGACGGGTGGCGCGCCACGCTCGACACCTTCACCGACGACCGCGTCCGCATCGTCGGACAGGCCGTCGCCGACTACCTCGCCGACGAAGGTTTCACCGCCCCGGTGCTCGTCGGCTACGACGCCCGCGAGACCTCGCCCGGCTTCGCGGAGTCGCTCGCCGAGGTCGTCGCCGGCAACGGTTTCGACGTGCTCCTGCCCGAGCGGGACTGCCCCACCCCGCTCGTCGCCTACGCCATCGCCGAGCGCGGCCTCTCGGGGGCGCTCATGGTCACGGCCTCGCACAACCCGCCGGAGTACAACGGCGTGAAGTTCATCCCCTCCGACGGCGCGCCGGCGCTCCCCGACGTGACCGACGCGGTCGCCGAGCGACTCGCCGAACCGGACCTCCTGCCCGAGTCCGAACGCGGGACCATCGAGCGCGTCGACGTGGTCTCGCCGCACGCCGACCACGCCATGGACCTCGTCGGCGACGACCTCTCGGACCTCACGGTCGTCTACGACGCCATGCACGGCAGCGGCCGCGGCGTCACCGACGCACTCCTCGAAGCCGCCGGCGCGGAGGTCATTCGCCTGCGCTGTGAGCGCGACGCCGACTTCGGCGGCATCTCGCCGGAACCCTCGGCCGAGAACCTCGGCGGCCTCGCCGAGGCGATGGCCGAACATGACGCGGACCTCGGGGTCGCCAACGACGGCGACGCCGACCGCATCGGTATCGCCACGCCCGACCGCGGCGTCCTCGACGAGAACCTCTTTTTCGCCGCCGTCTACGACTACCTGCTCGAATCCGACTCCGGACCGGCCATCCGGACCGTCTCGACCACATTCCTCATCGACCGCATCGCCGAGGCCCACGGTGAGGAGGTGTTCGAGACCGCGGTCGGATTCAAGTGGGTCGCAGACGGCATGCGCGAACACGACGCGCTCATGGGCGGCGAGGAGTCCGGTGGCTTCTCGGTCCGCGGGCACGTCCGCGAGAAGGACGGCGTCCTCATGGGCCTGCTCGCGGCCGCTGCAACCGCCGAGGAGGACTTCGACGCCCGTCTCGACCGCATCGAGGCCGAACACGGCGAAATCGTCGCTGACAAGATAAGCGTCGCCTGCCCCGACTCCGAGAAGGCGCGCGTCATCGGCGAGCTAGAGGACGTGCTCCCCGAGACGGTCGCCGGCCGCGACATCGCCAAGGTCGTCACGCTCGACGGCTTCAAACTCCTCTTAGAAGACGGTTCGTGGCTTCTCGTCCGCCCCTCGGGGACGGAGCCGAAGATGCGCGTCTACGCGGAAGCCGGGAGCGAAGACGCGGTTTCGTCGCTCCTCGAAGCCGGCCGCGAACTCGTCGAACCGCTCGTCTGAGCGGGCCGATATCAGGGCTCTCGCGTCTCTTCTTCGTCGCCGACCGGTCTGACGACCCCGCGGTACGCCGGCGTGAAAAGCGGGAGCGTCTCCGCGTGCTCGGTCAACGAGACGCTGTCTCCCGCGGCCTCGACGAGGTCCGCGGCCTGAAGCTTCGGCAGGTGGACGTGGACGATGCCGACCTCGGCCTGCTGGACGACCTGCACGTCCACCTCGTCGGGTGGGAGGTCGGTCGTCCGCACCGCGAGGGCGACCGCGAGGTCCCAGACCGACGCCGGCTCCGACCGGTCGTGGAGATACTCCAACACGTAGCGGCGCGACGGGTCGGAGAGCGCGTCAAAAACGCGGTCCCAGTCGGTCAGGATACGCTCGCTCCGGTCTCGCTTTGCCATGGGCTTGACTCCCTAGCGCTTGACGACCAGCGGCTAAATCTGTGTCGGTTGGTAACATTCAACAACCACGGGAGGCCGCTACTCGTCCCGCAGGACGCCACGAAATCGGTCGTCGCCCGCGCCGGTGTCTGCGACCGCTCCCTCGTCCTCATCTCTATCCCCATCCTCCTCCCCATCCCCACCCCGCACCTCGATGTCGAATCCGAGCGACTCGTAGAACGGTCGGACGCCGCCGTCGAAGTCGGCAATGAGCCGGCCCCGGCGGTCGAGCGCCGCCCGGACGAGCGCGGTTCCGACGCCTCGCCCGCGGCGACTCGGGGAGGCGGCCACGGCGTCGATGTAGTCGCCGTCGAGCACCAGCGCGCCGACCACCCGGCCGGACGCCTCGGCGACGAGGCAGTCGCCGGCGGCCAGTCGGTCGCGGACCTCATCCGCGTCGGCTTCGAGCAGTCCGGCGTCGAGGACGCGCATCACGCCTACCAGTTCGTCGGGGTCGCCCTCGCGGACGCGGACTCCGTCGTCGCGTTCGCGGGTGGTGGTTTCGAGGTCTCTCTCGGTGTCGTCCATGTCGCCGACTACCCGCCCTTGATGAGGCGGAGCACCTTCACGCGGTCGACTTCGACGGGCTGGTCTTCGGGGACGGGGCGACCGTCGACGAGGACGGTCACCTCGTGGGGGCTGAGGCCCACCGCCCGCACGAGGTCCGCGTAGGTCCCGTCGTCGCCGACGGCGACCTCGCTGGTCTCCTCGCCGACGACCTCGACGGTCACGTTCATGGTGGCTCGTGGGGCGGGCGCGGGTTTCAGTCCGTCGGCTTCGGCCGCCCCGACGGCCCCGCGACCCGGCTTCGCCCCGCCGACGGGTCGGTGTCACGCCGGCTCTCCGTCTCGCACGGTTTATGTGCGGGGCGGTCGGTAGAACGGATATGAGCGAGGCCGCGGAGTCGGGCGACGCCCCGGCGGGTCGTGAAATCTGGATCGAGAAGTACCGACCGCAGACCTTCGACGACGTTTACGGACAGGACGACATCGTCGAGCGCCTGCGGAGCTATATCGAGCGCGACGACCTGCCGCACCTCCTGTTCGCGGGACCGGCGGGCGTCGGCAAGACCACCTCCGCGACCGCCATCGCCCGCGCCATCTACGGCGACGACTGGCGCGGTAACTTCCTCGAACTCAACGCCTCCGACGAGCGCGGCATCGACGTGGTCCGCGACCGCATCAAGAACTTCGCGCGCTCGTCGTTCGGCGGCCACGACTACCGCGTCATCTTCCTCGACGAGGCCGACTCGCTGACGAACGACGCGCAGTCGGCGCTCCGCCGGACGATGGAGCAGTTCTCCGACAACACGCGCTTTATCCTCTCGTGTAACTACTCCTCGAAGATTATCGACCCCATCCAGTCGCGCTGTGCGGTGTTCCGCTTCTCCCCGCTCGGTGACGACGCCGTCGCGGAGCAGGTCCGCGACATCGCCGCGGCCGAGGACATCGAGGTCACCGAGGACGGCCTCGACGCGCTCGTCTACGCCGCCGGCGGCGACATGCGCCGCGCCATCAACTCCCTGCAGGCCGCCGCGACGACCGGCGAGGTCGTCGACGAGGAGGCCGTCTACATGATTACCTCGACGGCCCGCCCGGAGGATATCGAAGAGATGGTCCGAGCCGCCATCGACGGCGAGTTCACGACCGCGCGAAAGCAGTTAGAGACGCTCATCGTCGACACCGGGATGGCCGGCGGCGACATCATCGACCAGCTTCACCGCTCCGTCTGGGAGTTCGACCTCGACGAGCGCGAGGCCGTCCGCCTCATGGAGCGCATCGGCGAGGCCGACTACCGAATCTCCGAGGGCGCGAACGAGCAGGTCCAACTCGAAGCGCTCCTCGCGTCGCTCGCGCTCTCGCAGAACTGAACTGAAGCACTCGGCCGCGCCGGCCGCGGCGCTCTCCGGTCTCTCCTCGTTTTCGCCTCACGCCCGGAACTCGAAGCGCGCGCCGCCCGCCGTCCCCGAAGTCACGATAGCCGACCAGCCGTGGGCCTCGGCGATGGATTCGACGATTGCGAGCCCGTAGCCGATGCCGTCGTCGCCGGTCGTCTCGCCGGGTTCGAACACCTCGTCGCGGCGCTCGGGGTCGATGCCGGGGCCGTCGTCTTCGACGTAGAAGCCGCCGTCGACGCCACCGACCTCGACGCGAACGTCGGGGCCGGCGTGTTCGACCGCGTTCCGAAACAGGTTGGCGAGCAGTTCGGCGAGGCGGTCCTCGTCGGCGTCAACGACGACCGACTGGCAGGTGACTAACTCGGCGTCGGCGGTGTCGGTCGTCGCCCACGCCTGTCGGGCGACCGCCCCGAGGTCCACGCGCTCCGTCTCGTCGACCAGTTGGCCGCGGCGGGCGAGCGACAGTAGGTCGTCGATGAGTTCCTCCATCTGTTCGAGCGCCCGCTTGGCCGTGTCGAACCGCGACTCATCGCCGGTCTCGCGGGCGAGGTCAAGGTTCCCGCGGGCGACCGAAAGCGGGTTCCGGAGGTCGTGGCTCACGATGTTCGCGAACTCCTCCAATCGCTCGTTCTGTCGCTTTAACTCACTTTCGCGGGTCTTCCGCTCCGTGATGTCGGTGTAGATGGCGTAGCCCGACCCGCGCTCTTCGCCGGGCGACAGCGGGACGACGTTCAGGATGAACTCGCGGACGCCGGCTTCGGTCCGGCGGCGGACCTCTCCGCGGTAGCTCTCGCCGGCGGCGACGAGGAGTTCGGGGATGGTTTCGTCCGCGCCCGGTTCTGGTACTGGGTCCGGGTCGGGTTCCGGCGGGACGATTCGCCCGAGGAGGTCGCTGCCGACCACGTCGTCGGCGTCGTAGCCGAAGGCCGACTGGAACGCCCGGTTCACGTCGCGCACCGTGAGCGCGCCCCCCGCTACGTCGTAGGCGACGGCGGCGTCGGAGACGTGTTCGAACAGCGCGGTCGACCGGTCGCGTTCCTCCCTGAGCCGCGATTCCGCGCGGATGCGCTCGGCCGTGACCGCGACGTGCGCCATGAGGAGTTCCGTCAGTTCCGCGTCTCGCTCGTCGAACGCGCCGGGCGTGAACGTCGTCGCTTGGAAGACGCCGAGGTCTCCGATGGGGACGCTCAGGACCGCGCGGTACATCCGCTTGACCGGCCGCGCCTCGGGGTGGTCGCGCACGTCGTCGGTGATGTCGGTACTCCCCGACAGGTACACCTCGGCCGCGATGCCCCCGTCGTCGAGGGGGACGCGCTCCGCCCCGTCGGCCGGCGCGTCCGACGAGATAGCCGCCGGAACGATGTAGCCGTCCTCGACGACGCCCACGTAGCTGATGTCGAACTCGAGGATGTCGTCCGTGATTTCGACGGTCCGCTCGAACAGTTCGTCGAGGCTCGTCGCCGCGGCCAGTTCGGTGGCTCCCCGGTGAAGGCGCTCTATCTGCTCGCGGCTCTGTCGAAGCGCGGCCTCGGACTCGATGCGGCTCCGCGTCTCGGAGACGTACGACACGAGGAGTTCGGCCAGCGTGAGGTCGGTCTCGTCGTACGCGCCGACCTCGTTGGAGATGGCCTGAAACACGCCGTCGTCGCCCAGCGCGACGCTCACCGCCGAGCGGTACGCGGGGTCGTCGGGGTCGGCCGCGGGGTGGTCGCGCACGTCGTCCACGAGAAACGAGCGTTTGGTCCGGTGCGTCTCTCCGAGCAGCCCCGTGTCCGAGGGAATCGGCCCCGTTCCGGCCATGTCGTCGTTGTTGGCGGTGACGTAGAAGCTGTCTCCGTCGTGGACGAAAAACGAGGTGTTGTCGAACTCGAGGATGTGCTCCGTGAGGCCGATGGCGCGCTCGTAGAGCTCCTCGACCGTTTCGGCCGCGATGAGGTCCGTCGTCCCCTCGTAGAGCCGCTTGAGCCGGTCCCACTCGGCGTCGTTTCGGGCCGTCGCCACCGCTTCGGCGTCTCTGTCGGTGGTCGATGCGAGCACCCATCGAACCTGCGATTCGAGCCCGGAGCGGTCGCCGCGGTCGACGTAGGCGTCGAACCGCTCGGGTCGCTCGACAGTGGCTGGTGGGGCGTCGGTGTACAGAATCGTCGGCACGCCGTCGGGAACCGTCGCGTCGGGGTCCGTGACCACGACGCAGGCGGCGTCGGACGGGTCGCTCTCGTCACTCGTTGACGCCACCGTGATCCCGTCGCCGAGGTCGATATCGTCGAAGTCGTCGTCCACGAAAACCGTTGGTTCCGTCGCGTGCACGGCAGTCCTCCTATCGAACGATAACGAGAACTATAATCGTTGCGGCATGTTTCCAATGACCAAGAACGACCCGTGCGTCGTTCGCGTCGGGGTCGTGGCCGGGACGACGTGCCGAATTACTCAGTTTAACGACCAGAAGCCGTAGTTGAGTACGGTGGCGAAACACGTCCACAGGAGGTAGGGGGCCAAGAGCGCGGCGGCGCGTCGGTCCACGGCGGCGAACTCGCGCATCGTCGCCAGAATCGCGAGGAGGAGGACCGCGATGACCGCGAGGCCGAGCGCGGGCGACTGCAGTCCGAAGAACGCCGCGGACCACGCGACGTTGACGACGAGGTGGCCGGCGAAGACGGCCAGCGCCCGTTCGCGGCGGGGGTGGTCGCGCCGGGAGACGAGCCACGCGGCGACGCCCATCAGGGCGAACAGCGTCACCCAGACCGGACCGAACACCCAGTTCGGCGGGGCGAACCACGGGCGGGTGAGCGTCGCGTACCACGACCCGATTGCGGTCACGGTGAAGACGCTTCCGAGCGCGCCTGCGAGTTGCGCGAGGACGACCCACGCGAGCAGTTCGACCGCCGGCCGCCGCCGGAGCGAGGCGAGTTCCATACTCCTCGTTGGCTCGGGAGGGAAAAGAACGACACGGCCCGTGCAGGCGAAATTGAGGGGAATCGGGCGTCTGCGCCCATTTCCCGGAACTGTTTTACCCGACGGTAGACCAGAGTTTGGCAATGAGCGAACTCGAAGCGGAGTACCGCCTCGACTACTTCGAGGAGGAGGGCTTCTACCGGAAGCAATGCCCCGTGACGGGCGTCCACTTCTGGACACGAGACCCCGACCGCGAGACGTGCGGTGAACCGCCCGCCGACGACTACACCTTCATCGACAACCCCGGCTTCGACGAGGAGTACACCCTCGAAGAGATGCGCGAGAAGTTCCTCTCTTTCTTCGAGGAACACGACCACGAGCGCATCGACCCCTACCCGGTCGCCGCGAACCGCTGGCGCGACGACGTGCTCTTGACGCAGGCATCTATCTACGACTTCCAGCCGCTCGTCACGTCCGGCGAGACGCCGCCACCGGCTAACCCGCTGACCGTCTCCCAGCCCTGCATCCGGATGCAGGACATCGACAACGTGGGCAAGACCGGCCGCCACACGATGGCGTTCGAGATGATGGCCCACCACGCGTTCAACGCCCGCGAGGAGGCCGGCGACAAGTACGCCTACGAGGGCGAGGTCTACTGGAAGGACGAGACGGTCCGTCTCTGCGACGAGTTCTTCGAGTCGCTCGGCGCGGACATCTCCGAAATCACCTACATCGAGGACCCGTGGGTCGGCGGCGGCAACGCCGGTCCGGCTTTCGAAGTCCTCTACCGCGGCGCGGAACTCGCCACTCTCGTCTTCATGTCGATGAAGCAGGACCCGGAGGGCGAGTACGAACTCAAGGACGGCAACACCTACTCGCCGATGGACACCTACATCGTCGACACCGGCTACGGACTCGAACGGTGGACGTGGGTGTCGCAGGGGACGCCGACGGTGTACGAGGCCGTCTACCCCGACATGATAGAGTTCCTGAAGGACAACGTCGGCATCGAACACACCGACGAGGAGGAGGAACTCATCCACCGCGCGGCGAAGCTGTCTGGCCACCTCGACATCGACGAAATCGACGACCTCGCCACCGCGCGCGCCGAAGTCGCGGGCGAACTCGGCGTCGACGAGTCCGAACTCACCGCGCTGCTCCGCCCGCTCGAAGACATCTACGCCATCGCGGACCACTGCCGCACCCTCGCGTACATGTTCGGCGACGGCATCGTCCCCTCGAACGTCGGGACGGGCTACCTCGCCCGCATGGTCCTCCGGCGCACCAAGCGCCTCGTGGACAACCTCGGCGTGGACGCCCCGCTCGACGAACTCGTGGACATGCAGGCCGAGCGCCTCGACTACCAGAACCGCGACACCATCCGCGACATCGTCCGCAGCGAGGAGCGCAAGTACAGAAAGACGCTCGAACGCGGCTCCCGCAAGGTCCAGCAGCTCGCCGACGAGTACGCCGACAAGGACGAGCCCATCCCGCTCGACGAGCTTATCGAGCTGTACGACTCCCACGGCATCCAGCCCGACATGGTGCAGGAAATCGCCGAGGAGCGCGGTGCGACCGTCGACATTCCCGACGACTTCTACTCGCTCGTCGCCGACCGCCACGAGCAGGTCGACGGCGAGGACGAGGCCGCGGAGCGCGACGACCGCCTCGGCGACCTGCCGGCGACGGACAAGCTCTACTACGACGACCAGGAGCGCACCGAGTTCGAGGCCGTCGTTCTCGACGTGTTCGAGCGCGAGGAGGGCTACGACGTGGTCCTCGACCAGACGATGTTCTACCCCGAGGGCGGCGGCCAGCCCGCCGACCACGGCTCGCTCGCCACCGACGACACGACGGTCGAAGTGACCGACGTACAGATAGCGGGCGACGTGGTGCTCCACCGCACCGACGACGACCCCGGTAAGGGCGAGTTCGTCCGCGGCCAACTCGACGCCGAGCGCCGCCGCCGGCTCATGCGCCACCACACGGCGACCCACGTCATCGGCCACGCCATCCGGACGGTCCTCGGCGACCACATCCGGCAGGCCGGCGCGTCGAAGGGCGTCGACCGCTCGCGGCTCGACGTGACCCACTACGAGCGCATCACCCGCGAGGAGGTCAAGCAGATCGAGCGCGTCGCCAACGAACTCGTGATGCGGAACATCCCGGTCAAACAGGAGTGGCCGGACCGCCGCGACGCCGAGAAGAAACACGGCTTCGACCTCTATCAGGGCGGCATCCCGCCGGGCGAGCAGATTCGCCTCATCCACGTCGGCACCGACGTGCAGGCCTGCGGCGGCACCCACGTCAAGCGCACCGGCGACATCGGGGTCATCAAGGTGCTGACCACGGAGCCCGTTCAGGACGGCGTCGAGCGCGTCGTCTTCGCGGCGGGCGACGCGGCCATCGAGGCTACCCAGCGCACCGAGGACGCGCTGTACGGCGCGGCCGACGTGCTCGACGTGAACCCTGCGGACGTGCCCGAGACGGCCGAGCGCTTCTTCACCGAGTGGAAGGAACGCGGCAAGACCATCGACCGCCTGAAGACGGAACTCGCCGAGGCGCGCGCCGCGGCGGGAGCCGACGAAATCGACATCGACGGCACGCCCGCCGTCGTCCAGCGTCTCGACGGCGACGCGGACGAACTCCGCGCGACTGCCAACGCGCTGGTCGAGGAGGGAAAAGTCGCCGTCCTCGGCTCCGCCGCGGGCGGGAGCGCCCAGTTCGTCGTCGGCGTTCCCGACGGCGTCGGCG
>NZ_JAMYJY010000123.1:0-10536 GCF_024136985.1 Haloferax sp. AB510 | reverse complement strand
CGACCACGGTGCGCCGCAGTCGACGGGGACGACCGGGCACGACCACTCGGAGCCGAGTGCGACCGTCGAGAGCGCCGACTCGCCGACGGCGACGACGGCGTCCGCGTCGGCCGGCTCCGGTTCGACCGACGCACCGGCCGCTCTGACGGCGGTGGCGACCGAGTCGTCACCGACGATACCGAATCTCATCGTCGTCCACCTGCGGCGAGCCCCCGTAGCATCGTCCCGTGCTACGCCGCCGCGAATAAAAGCCCTCGTGGTTCGGTCCGGCGATGGGCGGCGCGGGCCGGGCGGGCCGGATGGGTACTGTGAGTCGCCGACGCCTCAGAACGGCCAGTCGCCGGTGACCTTCATGCCTTCCGCTTGGTCTTCGGCTTCGAGCGCCGCCGCGATGTCCGCCGGGTCGGCGTGGGGTATCTCGCGGTCTGCGTCGGCGAGTTCGACGGTCAGTTCCGTCAGGAGAATCGCTTGCTCGCGGAGCGTCCGCGACTCCAGTTTCTCGATGGTGTCGGCGTGGGTGTGGCCCCAGCCGCGGCCGCGGCCTTCCTGCTCGCTACCGACCATGTACGCCGGGACGCCGTGAGCGACGAACGGCCAGTGGTCGCTGTGGGGGAGCTGTTCGGGGAGCGTCGAAACGTCGTGGTCGAACCGCTCGGCAACCGTCTCGGCGGCGGTTTCGAGTTCGTCGAAGCCGTGAGTCGTGAGCTTGAGCGTCCGCCCGGCGACGACGCCGTCGTTGTTGACGATGGCTTTCACGTTCGCCCGGTCGTCGCCGAGGCGGTCGGCCTCGTACTCGGAGCCGACGAGGCCGACTTCCTCCGCGCCAAAGCAGACGAAACGGATGCGCGTGTCGAGTTCGTCCTCGCGGGCGGCGAGCGCGCGGGCGACCTCGACCACCATCGCAGTGCCCGCGCCGTTGTCCATCGCACCCTCGGCGATGTCGTGGGCGTCGAGGTGGCTCGTGACGAGCACCTCCTCGTCGGTGTCGGGGCCGAGTTCGGCGTGGACGTTCCCGCTTTCGGCCGCGGGCGTCTCGCAGGTCACGTCGACGGTCACCTCGTCGCCGTCGAACCGGCGGCGGAGGCGCGCGCCGACCTCCTTGCTCACGCCGACCGCGGGGATGTCCCCGATAGGCGCTTCGGCGGTGCCGACGCTCCCCGTGGGCGGGAGTTGGCCGGGGACGTGGTTGGCGAAGACGAACGCGGCCGCGCCGGCCTCAACGGCGTAGTAGTACTTCTCGCGGCGGTGGATGAAGCGGTCGTAGTGGTCGGGTACCGTCGTGGAGACGACGACGACCTTCCCCGAGAGGTCGCGGTCGAAGTCCTCGGGCAGGCCGTAGCCGAGGTCGACCAGTTCGCCGCTCGCGGTGCCGGCGGGACTGCGCGGGAGCGCGATGCAGTCCTGCGTGGTGTTGGCGGCGTAGACGGCGCTGTCGCCGCGTTCCCAGCCCTGAATCTCGAAGGGGTCGATGCGAGCGTTGCGCGCGCCGACGCGTTCGAGGGCGTCTCGGGTCGCCTCCATCGCCTCGCGCTCGCCCGGCGAACCGGCCATTCGGTTGCCGATGTCGACGAGCGTCTCCAGGTGGTTCCAGCCGACCTCGCTGGTGAACGTGTCGCCTATCCAGTCACTCATAGTGGACCGTCTCGCGGGGCCGTGGTAACCGTTGCGATGAGTCGAAAACTCGGAGGAGATGTGGTGGTGAAATCGACCGACACCGGCGAGACACCCGCGTCGAGGCGTCGCGGCCGCGAGAGCGAGCGAACGGGTGCGAATCGTGGTTCGGTTCACAGACGAACGGCAGGTTCAAGGACCATCTATCACGTACGTTCATTCATGACTGACGTGCGAATCGCCGGGGTCGGGCTGACGAAGTTCGGCAGTCACCCCGAGCGAACCGGCCGCGACCTGTTCGCGGAGGCCGCCCTCGCCGCCCGCGAGGACGCCGGCGTCTCCCGCGACGACTACGAGGAAATCTTCTACGGCAACTTCATGGGCGAACTCGCCGAGAAGCAGGGCCATCAGGGGCCGGTCATGGCCGAGGCCGCCGGCCTCGACTGCCCCGCGACCCGCTACGAGCAGGCCTGCGCCTCCGCGGGCGTCGCCTTCCGGCAGGCAGTTGCAACGATTCGGAGCGGCGCGGCCGACGTGGTCCTCGCCGGCGGCATGGAGCGCATGAACAACCTCGGGACCGCCGAGGTGACCCAGTCGCTCGCCATTGCCGCGGACGAACTGTTCGAGGTCCGCGCGGGGGTCACGTTCCCTGGCGCGTACGCGCTCATGGCTCGCGCGTACTTCGACGCCTTCGGCGGCGACAGCGAGGATCTCGCGCACATCGCGGTGAAGAACCACGCCAACGCGATGCAGAACGACTACGCGCAGTTCCACCGCGAAATCACGGTCGAAGACGCGCTCGAAAGCCCCGTCGTCGCCGACCCGCTCACTCTCTACGACGCCTGTCCCATCACCGACGGCGCGAGCGCGGTCGTCCTCGTCAGCGACGACTACGCCGAGCGCCACGGCCTCGAAGCACCCGTCACCGTCACCGGGTCGGGACAGGGCGGCGACAAGGCCGCGCTCCAAGACAGGCCGCACCTCGCGCGGACGCCCGCCGCGACGAAAGCCGCCGATGCCGCCTACGCGGACGCCGGAATCGCCCCCGACGACGTGGACGTGGCCGAGGTCCACGACTGCTTCACCATCGCCGAGGTGTTCGCGCTCGAATCGCTCGGCCTCTACGGTCACGGCGAGGGAGTCGGCGCGGCCGCCCGCGGCGAGACGACCCGCGACGGCGACCTCCCGGTGAACCTCTCGGGCGGTCTCAAGGCGAAGGGTCACCCCGTGGGTGCGACGGGGACCGCCCAAATCGTCGAGATGACAAAACTCCTCCGCGGCGACCACGGCAACAGCGACGCCGTCCCCGACGCTCGGGTCGGCGTCACCCACAACGCGGGTGGGACCGTCGCCAGCGCGGTCGTCCACGTCCTGGAGGTGGACCGATGACCGACACCGGCTACGACGAGTGGCTGGCCGCAATCGCGGACGGGGAGGGCTACTACCTCGCGTGTCCCGACGGTCACGGCTCGCTCCCGCCGCGGCGCTCCTGCCCGCACTGCGGCGCGGCCGAGTTGACGGCGGAACCGCTCCCGGAGACGGGCGAGATACTCACGTTCACCGAGGTCCACGTCCCCGCGCCGAACTTCGCCGACGAAGCGCCCTACGTGACGGCCATCGCGTCGTTCGGCCCCGTCAAACTCACGGGCGTCGTTCGCGACCTCCCCGCCGACGAGGTCGACCTCGGCACGACCGTCTCGGTCGGCGTGGGCGAGAACGCGACGACCGACGAGCAGTTGCTCGTGTTCCGGCCCGCGAGCGAGTAGCGCCGCGCGGTCAATTACTCGTCGCTCGCCTCGAGGGCCTCCAGCGGCGAGCGCCAGCCGAAGACGTACGAACCGAGGAGCCACGCCCAGAATCCGACCGCGAGGAGCGCGATGGCTCCGTACAGGAACAACGAGAACAGCGACAGGGAGTCAAACATCGGTTCAGTTCGGGGGGTTGGGTCGGGTTGTGTCGGTTCGGCTCGTGGTCGCGGCCGCGGCTTCGGCCCCGTTCAGTCGAGGGCGTCGCGGACGGTGTCGACGAAGGCGTTCGGGAACTCGACGTGCGGGAGCAACATCGCGTCGTCGAAGACGACAAGCGTGCAGTCCGCCGCGTCCGCAAGGTCTCGACCCCGCTTCAGTGGTGTGATGTCGCTCTCGCGGCCCCAGACGAGCGTCGTCGGCACGTCGAGGTCTGACAGCGCCGCCGCGAGGTCGATGTCGGTGTTGAGGTAGCCGGAGATGAACGACGCCGGCGCGAAGCGCGCGCCCTCTTGGTGAGCGGTGCGCCACTCGTACTCCTGCCACTCCTCGCCCGCCTTCTCGGGGTCGTAGTAGCCGTGGTCGGCGTTGAAGTAGCGAATCGACGGTCGGGAGGCGATGACGTTGAACAGCGCCTCGCCGACGACCGGCGCGCGGACGAGTTCGCGGAGCCACTCCTTGGGGTCAGGACCGCCGCGCGACGTGGGACAGACGAGGACGAACCGCGAGACGGACACGTCGTCTCGCTCCGCGGCGGCGACGGTGTAGGCCGCGGTGAGCGACGAGGCGACGACCGCGGGGTCGTCGTACTCGGCGAGGAAGTCGCCGACGAAGTCCTCGTAGAGCGCGGGCGAGTAGTACAGCGCCGGCCGGTCCGAAAGCCCGAACCCGGGGAGGTCGGGCGCGACGACGTGGTAGTCCTCGGCGAGGGCCGAGAACACCTCGCGGAACTCGCCGGACGACCCCGCGGCGTTGATACCGTGGAAGAGGACGAGCGTCGGGTCGTCCTCGTCGCCGGCTTCGACGTACGACACGTCCATGCCGCGCCAGCGATACGTCCCGTGGTTTCCGGAGAGCGGCGGTTCGAGAGGGCCCACGCGTTTCGAGAGGGCGGCGTTGGTCGCGGCGGCGAGACCGACGCCCGCTGCGGCCAGTCCGATGGCTCGTCGGAGTTTCATGTCACGTAGATGGTGCGCGGTGGCCTTAATTCGCCCGCCCGTGGCGGGGTGACGGGCGGGACCTCCTCGCCCGCGCCCGGGGCGTCTCAGTCGTCTCGCCCGTCCAAACACTCCCGGAACGGTTCGAGCACGTCTTCGGCGACCGCGTAGGGGTCAGTCTCCTTTTCCACGACGGCCTCGGCGAACTCGTCGACTCCGCCGCGTCGGTCGAGTTCGGCTTCGAGGAGTCGGTTCACGTCGCTTCGGAGGAGCTGTCGAATCTCCTCTCCCGCGCGCTTGCGGGCCTTCTCCGCCAACTCGCCGGAGGCGTCGAG
This sequence comes from Haloferax sp. AB510, assembly GCF_024136985.1. Classification (NCBI taxonomy): domain Archaea; kingdom Methanobacteriati; phylum Methanobacteriota; class Halobacteria; order Halobacteriales; family Haloferacaceae; genus Haloferax; species Haloferax sp. AB510. The sequence goes on along the minus strand of NZ_JAMYJY010000123.1, from coordinate 5,688 downwards.
GTAGTCGCGGTGCTCGTCCAGCGTCTCGACCAACTCGTCGATTCCCTCGCCGGTCGTGGCGACGGTTTCGAGGACCTGCGGCGTCCAGACGAGGGGGTCGTCGGGAGCGTCCGACGCCTCGGCGTCTGCCGACTCGTCATCGAACGCGTCGGCCCCGTGGTGGCCCGTGTCGAGGTTCGCCCGCGGGTCGTCGCGGAGGTGAATCATCTCCTGCAGTTCGGCGACGGTGCGCGACGCGCCCTCCATGTCGGCCTTGTTGACGACGAACAGGTCACCGATTTCGAGGATGCCCGCCTTGAGCATCTGTACGTCGTCGCCGCTGCCGGGTTGGACGAGGACGACGACCGTGTCCGCGGTCTTCACCACGTCCACCTCGTTTTGCCCCGCGCCGACCGTCTCGATGATGATGCGGTCTTTCCCGAAGGCGTCGAGCGCCTTCACGGCGTCCGCGGTGGCGGTCGAGAGCCCGCCGAGCTGACCGCGGGCGCTCATCGACCGGAAGAACACGTCCATGTCGCCGACGTTCGAGGCCATGCGGATGCGGTCGCCGAGGACGGCCCCGCCGGTGTACGGCGAGGAGGGGTCCACGGCGATGACGCCGACCGTCTCGCCCTGGTCGCGGTAGTACTTCGCCAGTTTGTCCACGAGCGTCGATTTGCCGGCCCCCGGGCTACCCGTGATGCCGACGACGGACGCGTCGCCCGTGTGCGCGTGGAGTTCCGAGACGATGTCCCGGTAGCCCGGCGACTGCGACTCGATTTTCGTGATGGCGCGTGCGAGCGCCCGGTGCTCGCCGTCGAGGAGCCGCTCGACGAGGTCGGATTCGACCGCCCGGCTCATCGTCACGCTCGCTCGGGCGCGTTTTCCTTCACGAAGTCGATGGTCTCCTGCATCGGCGTGCCGGGGCCGAAGATGGCGTCGACGCCCTGTTCGAGGAGCCCCGGCCGGTCTTCTTCGGGGATGATGCCGCCGACGATGACGAGCGTGTCGTCGAGCGCGCCGTACTCTTCGAGGCCGGCCATCACCTTCGGGACGAGCGTGTTGTGCGCGCCGGAGAGGATGGAGATACCCAGCACGTCCACGTCCTCTTGGACCGTCGCCTGGATAATCTCGTCCGGGGCCCGGTGTAGCCCCGAGTAGATGACTTCGAATCCCGCGTCGCGGAAGGCGCGAGAGATGACGTGTGCACCGCGGTCGTGGCCGTCCAGTCCCACCTTGGCGATGAGACACCGGATCGTTCGCTGTTCGGAGTCCGCGCTCATAGACGGGGATTCGATGTCCCGCGCTTTGACTCTAACGGAAAATAAGGCAGGTCCGGCTCAGTCGTCAGCGGCGGGCGCGCTCCGGACGTACTCGTCGAGGAAGTCAGCTATCTGGGAGTACGCCTCGATGCGGTTCTCCAGTTTGGAGAAGCCGTGACCCTCGTCGTCGAAGATGAGTTCGCGGACGTGGGCGTGTTCTCTCGCCTCCTCGACGAGTTGGTGGGCCTCGCTGACCGGCACTCGCGGGTCGTTCTCGCCGTGGAGGACGAAAAGCGGCGCGCGAATCTTCTCGACGTTGTTAATGGGCGAGATGGATTCGAGGAACTCGCGGTCGTCTTCGAGCGAGCCGTACTCGGCCTCGCGGAGTTCGCGCCGCCAGTCGCCCGTGTTTTCGAGGAACGTCACGAAGTTCGCGATGCCGACGATGTCGACGCCGGCGGCCCACAGATCGGGGTACTCGGTCATCGCCGCGAGCACCATGAACCCACCGTACGAGCCGCCCATGGCGACGATTTTGTCGGGGGCGACCGCCGGATGGTCGTGGAGCCACTCGACGGCGGCCTCGATATCGGCGACGGAGTCCATCCGCTTTTCCACGTCGTCGAGGTGGCCGTAGGCCTTCCCGTAGCCCGCGGAGCCGCGGACGTTCGGCTCGAAGTAGGCGTAACCCCGCGAGAGGAAGTACTGCTTGACCGACGAGAACGACGGCCGGCGCTGGGACTCCGGCCCGCCGTGGATGTCCACGATGACGGGCGTCTCGCCCTCGGGAGACTCCTCGGGAAGCGTGAAGAACGCCGGGATATCCCGGCCGTCGAACGTCGGGTACCGGACGAGTTCGGGCGGCACGAACGTATCGCGGGGGATACCCGCCGTCGCCGCGAGCGTCCACCGCTCGGCGTCGCCCGTGGCCAACTCGACCACGTAGACGTTGGCGGTGTCGGCGCTGGCGGTGACGGTGACCGCGGCGCGCTCGCCGTCCGGGGAGAACGAGACGCCGCCGGCGACGCCGTTCGGCAGGTCGGGTTGGGGGAGCACGTCGATGCGGTCGGGCGCGGTGAGTTCACCAAAGGTGAGTTCCGTGTACCCCTCGACGTTCCGCGAGTAGACGAGTCGCCGCGAGTCGTGGTCGATACTGATGCCCTCCAATTCGTGGTCGCCGCCGGTCTCGACGGTCGTGAACGCTCCGGAGGCGAGTTCGTAGCGGACGAGTTCCAGCGTGTCGCTCCCGCGGTCGGTCACCATGTAGACGTTCTCGCCGTCGGGACCCCACTCGGGGCTCTGGAAGCGGACCGTCCCCTGATGCGGCGTGAGGTGGGTCAACTCGCCTGTGGCGAGGTCGAGGACGGACACGTCCTGGTCGAAGTTCGAGTACGCCTCCTGGACGATAAGCTTCGAGTCGTCAGGTGAGAAGCCGCCGACGGTGAGCCAGCCGTCGCCCTCGTGGACGAGTTCGGCGTCGGTGCCGGTCCCGTTTCGGGCCTGCACGTACACGTCGAACACGGCGTTGTCGCGGCGGTTCGAGGTGAACGCGAATCGCTCGCCGTCGTGGCTCCAGCCGCCCCAGCGGTGCTTGGCATCCGGGTGTTCGGTCAGGTTCTCGATGACGCCGGTGTCGGGTTCGAGCCGGAACAACTGCGCGCGCTCGTTGCCGCCTTTGTCCATGCCGAAGGCGAGTTCGAGGCGCTCGGGCGACCACGAGGCGAAGGTGACGCGCTCCTCGTAGAACGTCCGCTGTTCGGGCCACGCGCCGGGCGAATCGACCGTCCAGACCTGCGGGACGCCCGTCGTGTCCATGAGGAACGACAGGCGCTCGCCGTCGGCCGAGAAGGACGCGCCGTAGGCGCTCCTGATGTTCAGGTAGCGCTCGATGTCGTACGTTCGCATACCTCGAATTGCCCCGGCGACGAGAAATCGGTTTGGGTGTCAGAAGTCCGAAAGCCGGGTGTCCTCGCGGTCGGTCCAGCCGCGCATCTTCGCGTAGGCCTCGGGGTTCGTCGGCACGCCCTCGGTGTTGAGCAGGCGCTCGGGGTACAGTTCGAAGGCGATGCCGATGAGTTGGTACTCCAGTTCTTCGAGGTACGGCCGCGTGTCGGGGTACGGCCCCTCCGTGCCGACCGCCCACGGCTCGACCCAGAAGTACACCGGCTCGCGGAGCCGCGGCGGATCGGTCGAAGCGAACAGCGCGTCCAGCCAGCGGTCGTACTTCCCCGGCCCGTCGTCGCGGAAGGCGGCCGACGAGAGGTCGCCGAAGTGGTAGTAGTTCCCGTAGCCCCAGCGCGCGAGTTTGCCGTCGTTGGTGTCGACGTTCTTCAGGTTGCTGTTGAGGTCGGTGCCGGACGCGCCGAACTTCCCGCACTTGCCGAGGTATCGGGGGACGACCTCGTCGCCGTCGAGAGTGTACATCATGTAGACGAGCCCCTCGTAGCGGCCCTCGCGTCGGTCGTAGTCGGCGACGACGCGACCCCCGGCCTCGCGGAGCCGACGCTCCATGCGCTCGCCGCGGCGGAGCGTCCGCCGGCCGGAGCGGCCGTACGCGATGGTCTCGACGGTCCCGTCGGCGTCCGTCTCGAAAAGTGAAATCGGGTCCGCGGCGTCGACGAACCGGTCGACGAAGCGGTCCCAGAGCGCGCGTTTCGTCTCGGTCACGCGACGACCGAACTCAGATCATGTCTTCGGCCTTGAGGCCGGCGATGATGTCGTCGACGAGGCTCTCGGGGTCCTCGTACGGGAAGTCCTGGTGCTTGCCGAGTTTGGCGGCCAGCTCCATCGCCGTGATGGTCACGTCGTCGGCCTTGAACTTCGTGCCCGGACCGTTCGGGAGCGCGGGGACGAGAGACATCTGGTTCTTCACGGGGAAGTCGGCGTTCGCGAAGGCGTCCATGAACTGCTCGCGGAGCTGAGATTCGGTGTCGGACATACCGTGTACCTACGTAGAGAGGTGGAAAAGGGTTCCGGAACAATAATGAATATATTTAGAGTTCTTTGCGAGACGGCGCGGCAACCCGTCGAGTGTCGGCACGGTCGCCCGGGACTGATGGACTTATCTACAACGGCAATTCATGCACTCGCATGGACTTCGACTTCGACCGCCTGAAGCAGCTCACGGAGACCAGCGGCGTCCCCGGCTACGAGGACCGAATCCGCGCGCTCGTCCGCGAGGACCTCGAGGAGACGACCGACACCGTCCGGGTCGACGCGATGGGCAACGTCGTCGGCACCATCGAGGGCGAGGGCGACTACGAGGTCGCCGTCGCCGCCCACATGGACGAAATCGGCTTCATGGTCCGCCACGTCAACGACGAGGGCTTCCTGCAGCTCGACGCCCTCGGCGGCTGGGACCCCCGCGTCCTGAAGGCCCAGCGCGTGACGGTCCACGCCGAAGACGAGGACTTCACCGGTGTCATCGGCTCGGTCCCGCCGCACACGCTGACTGAGGAGCAGAAGAAGAAAGAGCCGAAAGTCGAGGACGTGTACGTCGACCTCGGCCTGCCCGCCGAGACCGTCGAGGAGACCGTCTCCGTCGGCGACCTCGTGACGATGGAACAGACGACCGTCCGCATGGGGAACCACGTGACGGGAAAGGCCATCGACGACCGCGTCTGCCTGTTCGCTATGCTGGAGGCCGCCCGGCGCATCGAGAACCCCGAGGTGACGATTCACTTCGCCGCCACGGTCCAAGAGGAAGTCGGCCTCCGCGGCGCGCAGGCGCTCGGCGTCGACCTCGACCCCGACCTCGCGCTCGGTCTCGACACCACCGTCGCCAACGACGTGCCCGGCTTCGACCCCGCCGACCACGTCACGAAACTCGGCGAGGGCGCGGGCATCAAGCTCAAGGACTCCAGCGCCATCGCCAACCCGAAGGTCCACCGCCGCCTCCGCAGCGTGGCCGAGGACAACGACATCGCCTACCAGCTGGAACTGCTCCCCGCGGGCGGCACCGACACCGGCGGCTTCCAGAACAGCTACGGCGCGAAGCCCGTCGGCGCGATTTCGATGCCGACGCGCTACCTCCACACCGTCACCGAGAGCGTCCACGAGGACGACGTGGTCGCCTACATCGACCTCCTGACGGCGTTCCTGGAGAGCGAGACGGGCGAGTTCGACTACACGCTGTAGGCGGCCCCGTGAGGCTGCCCCTGTAGGCGACCCCCGTCGGCGCGGCCGACATCGCGGGGACACCCCCTATATCGAGGCGCGGCACCCCCCGACCGGCGGACGAGAACCAAAGTATTCACTACAGGCCCACACCAAGCGGCGGACATGACCGACGGCAACGCGGATATGTCTCGGCGGGCGTTCCTCGGGGCGGCCGCTGGCGGCGCGGCGGTCGCCGCCACTTCCGGCACGGCCGCGGCGCAGACGGAAGAACCAGACTTCGGTGGCTACCTCGACGGCATCGACGGAGGCTACGAAGACCTCCGCGGTC
>NZ_JAMYJY010000122.1:0-10613 GCF_024136985.1 Haloferax sp. AB510 | reverse complement strand
CGTCGTCACACGCCGCCGCGAGCGCGTCCGCATCGACCGCGTCAGACTCGGCGAGTCGCGGCGGGCGGCACCTGCAGCACGCGGACCGAGCCGGGTTCCATCTCGATGACGCCCTCGAAGCCGGTGACGCTGGCCGCGTCGCCTTCCTCGGCGTCGGTGGTAGCGACGCCGATGGCCGGGCCGTCGTCGCCGGGCGTGGCGTGGAGCAGGCCGTCGCGGAGCGACAGCGTCACCGTGTCGCCGGCCGCCACGTCGTCGGTGACGATTGCGGCGTCCTCGTTGACGCTCTCCAGCACGTCGTCGGTGACGTGTTCGGCGAACCGCTGGAGGGCGCGCGCCTCCTGAAACAACCAGTCGACGCCCTCTTTCGTCACGCGGTAGCGCGACCGGCCCTGCTTTTCGACGAGCCCGTCTTCGACGAGGTCGCGGATGTACTCGGAGACCGCCTGACTCGTCACCCCGACCGCCTCGGCGATTTCGCCCTGACTCACCGCCGGCTGCCGGTCGGCTATCTCGGCGAGGATGCGAAAGCGGGTCGCGGTGCGCTTGTCCTCCAGTGCGCCGCTCATGTGCCGAACGTGGGACGCACCGATTAAAAAGGCCCCTGCTCCGACGGCGGCACCGCCCCCGGTTTCGCCGCCCGCTCGCCGGCTCTCGGCGCGGCGTGCACCTCCGGTGGAGATTTGTCTTCGAGGGCCGTCCACTCGGTCGTGACACGCGTCTCCGTCCGCGAGCGGGCTCTTTTTCTCCCCGACGCCGACGCGCTCGTCCTCGCGGACCTGCACGTCGGCCGAGCGGACGCCTCGGCGGTCGATTTCCCGCTCGGCGAGGGAACCGACCTCGCGGAGCGCCTGCGAGCCTACTGTGCCGAGTTCGCGCCAGACGAGGTCGTTTTCGCCGGCGACGTGCTCCACCGGTTTGACCACGTCTCAGAACGCCACGTCGCGGCGCTCGAAGCCCTCGCGGAGACGTGCGACGACGCCGGTGCCGACCCGGTGTTCGTCGCCGGTAACCACGACACGATGCTCGCGGAGGTCTGGTCGGGCGACGTGCACGACGAGTACCGCCTCGCCGATGGGACGCTCGTCTGCCACGGCCACCGCGAACCCGACGGGGACGCCGAGCGCTACGTCGTCGGCCACGACCACCCAACGCTCTCCATCGAGGGTCGGCGGCGGCCCTGCGTCCTCTACGCCCCCGACGCCTACCGCGGCGGCGACGTGCTGATGCTCCCGGCGTTCACCCGCTTCGCGGCCGGGGTCGAAGTCAACCGGATGCGCGCGTCCGACTTCCAGTCGCCGCTCCTCACCGACGCCGACGACTTCAGGCCGCTCGTCCGCGACGCGGAGACGGGCGAGACGCTCACGTTCCCGCCGCTGGGGAAGCTACGACGCTTGCTCTGACTGTCGAAGTAGACGATGAATCGAAAAGCGACGGCGAGCGCGCGATTACGAGAGTTCGTCGCGGACGGCGTCGGCGGCCTCCTTCCCGCTCCGCATCGCGCCCTGAATCGACGACCACGTGGTGTAGTCGCCGGCGAGGTACGCGCGACCGGGAGCGTCGCGGGCGTCCGGAAGCGACTCGTGGACCCCCGGTGGCTGGGCGAACTGCGCGAAGGAAATGTAGTCGGTGTGGAGCAGTTCGAGGTCGTCGAAGTAGCGCTCGGGGTACCACGCTTCGAGCGTCCGGCGGGTCTTCTCGAACAGTTCCTCCTCGGACTCGTCCTGCGCGGCCGCGCCGAGGAACGTCGCGTTCAGGAGTTCCGTGCCCGGCGGGGCGTACTCCGGCGCGACGGTCGAGAGGGGAACGACCGTGTTGGGGTCGGGACTCGGCGCGTTGAGCATGATACGCTTGCCCGCGTCGAGGCCGCCCCCGCTCGGAAGCGTGTAGTACTGGGTGACGCAGCCGTGTGCCTCGGTCGGAATCGATCCGACGCCGGTCAGTCGGCGTGCCTCCTTGGGGTCGGTGGCGACGACGACCGCGTCGGCTTCGAGCGACTCGCGTCCCGTGGTGACGACCGCGCCGTCGCCGTCGGACTGGACCGACTCGACGCGCTCGCCGAGGCGGACGGTCGCGCCCTCGTCGCGGGCGGCGGCGGCGAGTTGCTCGGGAACTGCCCCCATCCCCGCCGCGGGGACCGCGGTGCTCCCCGTCGAGAGCATCTTGAAGGTGTACTCGAACACCCGCTTCGACGACGAGAGCGAGCGGTCGAGCGTGATGCCGCCGTAGAAGGGCGCGACGAAGTGCTCGATGTAGTCCTCGGAGAAGCCCCAGTCGCGGAGGTACGACCGGATGCTCCGGTCCGTCGAGGCGAAGATTCCCTCCTCGTCGCGGGTGCTCACGTCCTGTCTGAGCGCCAGCGTCCGGAGCTTGTCGCTCGTCGTCACCTCGGGGTTGCGGACGGACTCGAACAGGCTCCCGATGTCGCGGAAGGGGTCCGAGAGGACCGCGCGTCTGCTCGGCCGGCAGATGGTCGCGCCGGGCGTGAACCGCCGGAGGTCGAGGGCGTCGAGGTCGAGTTCCCGCCGGACCGCGGGGTAGTCGGTGAAGAGGACCTGAAACCCGCGGTCGAGCGTGAAGCCGTCTTTCGTCCGGGTCCGGACCCGCCCGCCGACGTCGTCGCGCCGCTCTACGACGGTCACGTCGGCCCCGTCGGCGGCGAGGTGTCGCGCGGCGACGAGGCCCGCGAGGCCCGCGCCGACCACCGCGATGTGGCTATCGTCCATATCTCGTCTCTCGGACGGGCGACACAAAGCCGCTACGGGTGGCGGCCATCGGCCGACGGGAAGGGCTTAGTCCCTCCCCCCGTAAGCCCCGCCCATGCAGACGTCCGACACCTTCTCCGGGCTGGTGTGCACGGAGACCGGCGACGAGTACGACGCGGACGCGACCGGCGCGAGCGACGCCGGCGCGCCGCTTGACCCCACCTACGACCTCGACGCGGTCGAGTGGGACGCCGAGACGCTCGCCGAGCGCCCCTTCGACACGATGTGGCGCTACCGCGAACTGCTTCCCTTCGCGGAGCCGGTGACGGCCAACGAGGGCGCGACACCCCTCGTCGCGGCCGACGCGCTCGGCGAGGAGGCCGGCGTCGGCTCCTTCCTCATCAAGGACGAGGGCCGCAATCCGACCGGGACGTTCCTCGACCGCGGCTTCTCGCTCGCCGTCACCGCCGCGCGCGAGGCCGACGCCGAGGTCGTCGCGCACGCCTCGCCCGGCAACGGCGCGCAGTCGGCGGCCTCCTACGCGGGCCTCGTGGACGCTCGCTCCTACGGCTTCGTCCCCTCGCGGACGCCGTTCCCGAACAAGGCCATGGTGAACGTCCACGGCGGCCAGATGAAGGTCGTCGGCGGGCGCTATCCCGCGGCGCTCTCCGCGCTCCACGAACAGCTCAAGAGCGACTGGTACTCCCTGCAGGAGTTCGACAACCCCTACCGCCACGACGGCGCGAAGACCATCGCCTACGAGGTCGCAGAACGCCTCGACTGGGCGGTCCCCGACTGGGTCGTCGTCCCCGTCTCGACCGGCGAACTCGCCTACGGCGTCTACAAGGGCTTTTCCGACCTCGTCGAACTCGGACTGGTCGAGTCGGTGCCTAAACTCGTCGCCGCGCAGTCGGTCGGGTGCTCGCCTGTCACCACCGCGTGGGAGGCCGACAGCGACGACCACGAGGCGTGGAACCACCCGGACACCATCGTCGGCGAACTGGAGATTCCGGATCCCGCGGGCGGGTCGCTCGCGCTCCGCGCCGTCCGCGAGTCCGGCGGCGCGGCTGTCGCCGTCAGCGACGACGACGCGCTCGAATCCGCCGTCACCGCCGCCCAGACCGCCGGCGTCGAAGTCGGCCCCGCGGGCGGCGTCGCGCTCGCCGGCGCGTGGGAACTCGCGGACGAGTTCGACGAGGACGACACGGTCGTCGTCGTCAACACCGAGTCCGGAACGAAGAACGCCGATATCCTCCGCAGTCACCTGATGGGACAGGGCGTCTGAGAGTCACACAACCGGCTGGTCCCCTGCTCGAACGTCCTCGTTGCCTCCACCAGACTTTTACTTTAGACACATCTAATCCGTGGTATGTTGAGCGACGTGATGGAGGACTATCTGAAGGCTATCTACACGCTCCAGATGGAGCAGGGACCGCCGGTTTCGACCTCCGACATCGCGGAGTACCTCGGGAAGACGCCGCCGACCGTGACGAGCATGGTCGGCAAGCTCGAAGACCGCGGGCTGGTCGACCGCGAGAAGTACAAAGGCGTCGAACTGACCACGGAAGGCGAGACCGTCGCGCTCGAAGTCCTCCGCCACCACCGCCTCTTGGAGGCGTATCTCACGGAGCACCTCGACTACTCGTGGAGCGAGGTCCACGACGAGGCCGACGCGCTCGAACACCACATCAGCGAGGAGTTCGAAAAGCGGGTCGCGGCCGCCCTCGGCGAGCCCGAGGTCGACCCCCACGGCGACCCCATCCCGAGCGCCGACCTCACGCCGCCGGACTCCTCGGGCCTGTCGGCGCTTTCCGAGTGCGAGGTCGGCGACCGCCTCGTGGTCGCCCGCGTCAGCGACCGCGACCCCGCGGAGTTGGAGTACCTCTCCGAGGCCGGTGTCACGCCCGGGACGACCATCGAAGTGACCGACATCGCCCCCTTCGGGATGGTGACGGTGCGCGTCGGTGACGACGGTCGCGAGCAGAGCCTCCCGGAGTCCGTGGCCCGGACGATTCGCGTCCGCCCGCCCGACGAGCCGAGTAGCGAGGAGGTGTCGCCGGCGTGACCGGCTGGTGGGAGATTCTCGTTATCGCCCTCGTCTCCCAACTTGCGGTCCTGCCGGGCGAGAAGGGACAGTTCATCATCGCGGGCCTCTCGACCCGCTTCGACCCGAAGGTCGTCGTCGCGGCCGCGGGCTCGGCGTTCGCCATCTGGACGGCGCTCGAAATCATGCTCGGGCAGGCGCTCAAGAGCGCGCTCCCGCCGGCCATGCTCGACGCCATCACCGCCGTCCTGTTCGCCACGTTCGCGGTGTTGCTCTATCGCGCTGCGCCCGATGCGTCCGCGGGGAGCGAGGTCGCGACCACCGACGGCGGCGTCTCCGGGTTCGACGACGCGCCGACGGTGTTCGGCCGCGAACTGTCGACGCAAGGCTTCGGCGGCTTTCTGCCCATCTTCGCCATGATGGCCGCGGGCGAGTTCGGCGACAAGACCCAGTTCATCACCATCGGGTTGGCCGTGCAGTACGGCGCAACCTCTGCCATCTGGGTGGGCGAGATGCTCGCCATCATCCCCGTGAGCATCGCCAACGCGTACTTCTTCCACCGGTTCTCCCACCGGTTCGACACGCGCAAGGCGTACCTCGGCGCGGCCGCCCTGTTCGGCTTCTTCGCCATCGATACCTTGCTCGCCATCGCCACCGGCTTCTCCATCTGGGAGACGCTCGTCGGCACCGTCAGCGACGCGGTCCTCGCGCTGGTCTGACCGGGCGACAGACTCTCTGTTCGAGGGGCTGAACCCCTACGCCGTCGCTTCCGCGCCATTTTTCACGGCATCGCGCCCAAGAGAGAGCCATGTCTACCCTCCTTCCGTCCTTGGGTGCCGGGTTGGTGTTCGGGCTGGCGCTCGCCGCGCCGCCCGGTCCGATGAACGCCGTCATCGCCGAGGAGAGCGTCGTCCGCGGGTGGACCGCGGGCGCTCGCGCCGGCCTCGGTGCGATGAGTGCCGACGCGCTGTTTTTCGTCCTCGCGGCGCTCGGGCTGGTCGCGTTCGTCGAGCAGTTCCCGACGGCGCAGGCCGTCATGGTCGGTGCCGGCGGCGTCCTCATGCTCTACTTCGCCTACGGCGCGGCACAGGAGATGGACACCACGTTCCGCGAGGCCGCCGACCCCGACGAGGACAGCGCGGGCTTCACGAAGGCGTTCGTGCTGGCGCTGACGAACCCCTACCAGATTCTGTTCTGGCTCACCATCGGCGTCGGCCTGCTGGAGACCGGCACCGTGGATGTGCTCGCTCACACGCCCTATCTCGGCGCGTCGCTGTCGAACCTCCTCGTCGTGGAGACGGGCAGCCCGGCGCTCATCCTCGGCTTCTTCGGCGGTATCGCGGTCTGGGTGACCGGCTTCCCCGCGGCGCTCGTCGCGGCCGAACAGCGCGTCGACTCCTTCGCGCCCGCCGTCGCCGCCGTCAGCGCCGTCGTTCTCGGCGGGTTCGGCGTCGTCTTCATCTGGGACGCGGTGCAGTCGCTCGTGCTCTGACGCGCGGAAAAATGAGTTTCTGAGCCGCTACATGTCGCCGACGATGTCGTCGGCAATCGTGTTCAGGTAGTTGCTGTGGTCGTCGCCGACCTGGCTCTCCACGTCGTGGTCGGTGTAGTTCGCGGGCGGCGTGTCACCGTCTTCGAGGCCCGTCTCGCCGAGTGCCTGGTCGAACTCGATGGTGTTGTACACCCACTGGAGCACGTCGTCGGCCTCGTTGTAGTAGTTGTGAACGTGGCCGGTTCGGTCGCGGATGGCCTCGTAGGTGGCCCGGCCCTCCTCTTTTCCGGGGACTTCGTTGTCCGTTGCGGCCCCGAACGGGTGGACGGTCGCCACCTCGTGGCCCGGGTCAGTCCAGTCGCTCCGGCCGTCGAGCGTGCGGAGCGCGCTGAAGACGACCTGCGCGCCGAGCGAGTGGCTGGCGAATCGGAGCGTCGCGCCCGGGCAGGCCGCCTTGAGGTCGACGGCGAACTGCGCGAGTTTGCGGCCGTTCGCCTGGGCGATGTCCTGCGATTCGGCCCAGCCGTAGTCCCAGCCACCGCCCTTGTCGTTGTCCCACGTGTAGCCGACGACCGTGCCGCCGTAGCCGGCGGCGGAGAGTTCGGCGTCGGCCAACGCAATCTTGTCGAGGGCGGCCGCCTCGGGGTCGTCGCCGTCCTTGTCCCAGCCGTGGACGAACACGGTCAGGTCGGAGGCGCACCCGGCGTCGACGCCGGGCACGTCGCCGGAGGTGACGTAGCCGCGGGCGGTGTGACCGGACGCGAGCGAGCCGTCGTCGTCGAAGTGGTCGCGCGTCGAGACGTGGGGGACCGACGCGGCGGCCGCGGGGCCGCTTCCGAGGGCCGCGAGTCCGGAGAGCGCTGCTGCTGTCGTCGCGAGGAACTGCCGTCTGTGTGCCATGGGTTGTCTACCCGCTCGTCTGCGGGTGTCTTTCGTGCGAAGCGAAACGTGATAAATCAAACTACGGTCAGGTATGTTGAGATACTGTCCCACGAGGCGACCGAAACCGGGCGACAGTCTCGCGGACGGGGTGGCCGAGCCGGCGGGGTTCGGGCCACCGAGACGAGAAACACTATGAACCGCCGTGGCCGATTTCCGCGTATGTTCGACAAATCGACGTGGATAAAGCTGCCCCGGAGCGTGCTTCAGGGCCACGGCGTGCTCGACGACCTCTCGGCCGCGGTCGACGAGTTGTACCTCTCGGGCGACCCGTTTCTCGTCACGAGTCCGTCGCCGAACCGCATCGCCGGCGACCGGGTCCGCGAGCAGTTCGACGACATTTCGTCCGTCTCCTTGGACCGCGCGAGCTTCGAGTCGGTCGAGGCGGTCGTCGACGCGGCGCGCGAGGCCGACGCGGGCTACCTCATCGCCCTCGGCGGCGGTAAGCCCATCGACGTGGCGAAGATGGCCTCCGACCGCCTCGACTGCGGCTTCATCTCGGTCCCGACGGCGGCGAGCCACGACGGCATCGTCTCGGGCCGGTCGTCGATTCCCGAGGGCGACACCCGTCACTCGGTCGCCGCCGACCCGCCGCTCGCGGTCGTCGCCGACACGGAACTGCTCGCGGAGGCCCCGTGGGAGCTCACGACCGCCGGCTGCGCCGACATCATCTCGAACTACACCGCGGTCAAAGACTGGGAACTCGCCCACCGCCTGAAGAACGTCGAGTACTCCGAGTACGCGGGCGCGCTCTCGCAGATGACCGCCGAGATGCTCGTCGGCAGCGCCGACTCCATCAAACCGGGGCTCGAAGAGTCCGCCTGGATAGTGACGAAGGCGCTCGTCTCCTCGGGCGTCGCCATGTCCATCGCCGGCTCCTCGCGGCCCGCGTCGGGCGCGGAGCATCTCTTTTCGCACCGGCTCGACCGCATCGCTCCTGGGAGCGCCCTCCACGGCCATCAGGTCGGCGTCGGTTCCATCATGACCGAGTACTTCCACAGCGGCGCGCGCGGCGAGTGGACCGACATCCGCGACGCCCTCTCGACGATGGGCGCGCCGACGACCGCGGACGAACTCGGCATCGACGACGAGACGATTATCGAGGCGCTCACGACCGCCCACGAGATTCGCGACCGCTACACGATTCTCGGCAACGGCGTGAGCGAGGAGGCGGCCATCGAGGCCGCGACCATCACCGGCGTCATCTAACCCGGTCGGTCGCACCGTGGGCGGGGGGTCCACCCCTCGAAGCCCGTCCGGAACCCGAAGACGGAATACGCCGTCTTCCCAACGCCCGGCCATGGCAACTGCGAGCGCAGACAACCCCCTGAAGGAACACCCCGCGGCCGCGACCGCCGTCCTCTCGGTCGTCGGGTACGCCCTCGTCATCGGGACCTTCCTCGGCGTCGTCCCCGGCAGGGTCTTTCCCGACCTGTCGCTCCCACAGGTGAACGTCCTCTCCGACGCCATCGCCGTCGTGAACACGGTGAACGTCCTCGTCATCGCGGCGGGCTGGCGCTGGATTCGCCGCGACGAGGTCAAGAAGCACGCGGCCGCGATGGTCACGTCGTTCGGCCTCATCCTCGTCTTCCTCGTGATGTACCTCGCGAAAATCGGCGGCGGCGGCACCAAGGAGTTCGTCGGCCCCGCGTTCGCGTACTACCCGTATCTGGCGATGCTGGCGATTCACATCATCCTCTCTATCGTCTCGGTGCCGGTCGTCCTCTACGCGCTCATCCTCGGGATAACCCACTCAGAGCGCGAACTCCGGACCGAGACGCCCCACCGGAAGGTCGGCCGCATCGCGGCCGGCGCGTGGCTCGTCTCGCTCGCCCTCGGGGTCGTGACGTACCTGCTTCTCAACCACATCTACAGCTGGGAGTACACGGTCACCGCCGTCGAGTCCGCGGGCGCGCTCGTCGCCCCCGCCGTCGGGCTCTGAATCGCGTCGCCGGACCGCGCTCCGTTCTCTCGACGCTCCGGCGGCCGCCCGGGTCGCGTCCTCGAAAACTGTGGATTTTTATTGCGCGGCGTAGTGGCGGCGAATATGCGAGTCGCGCTCGTCTCGATGTACACGACGCACCACGAGGAGACGGGAGCGACCAGACGGCTCCGACGGACGGCGGAACTCCTCGCCGAGCGCGACCACGAGGTGACGGTGCTCTGTGCGAAGTGGTGGGACGGCGATGTCGTCGAGTTCAAACAGGACGGAGTGACCTATCACCGCGTGACCGACGCGCCCTCCGTCGGCGGCTTCGCCTCCCGCGTTCCCTTCGCCCTCCGCGAGGTTTCTCCCGACGTGATTCAGGTCGCGAGCTACCCGCCGTCGCACGTCGCGGCGGTCAGGACCGCAGCGCGGTTCCTCCGGACGCCGGTCGTCGCCGACTGGTGGACCCGCGACGACCGCGGCGGCTCGCGGGCCTACCGGCGGGCGGCGAAGGCTCCGAACGCCGTCTTGGTTCCCTCCGAAATGGTCCGCACGCAGGTCCGCGAACTCGGCACATCGGTCGACGCGACCCACCTCGTCCCCGAGCCAATCAGCATGGACCTCATCCGGAGCGCCGACGCCGAGGAGCGCGCGGACGTGGTGTACGCCCGCGACCTCGACGAGCACGCGAACGTCGAGAGCTTCCTCCTCGCGCTCGCGGAGCTCCGCGACAAGGACTGGTCCGCCGCCGTCATCGGCGACGGCCCCGAGCGCTCGACGGCCGAACAGACCGCCCGCGACCTCCGCATCGACGACCGCGTCGAGTTCCTCGGCGAACTCTCCGCGGACGAGGCGGTGCCCATCATGAAGGGCGCGCACGTCTTCGCGCAGACGGCGACGGTCGAACCCTTCGCGACGAATCTGCTGTGGGCGCTCGCCTGCGGCTGTGTCTCCATCGTCGAGTATCAGGCCCGCTCGTCGGCCCACGAACTCGTCGAGGGCCGCGAGCGCGGGTCGCTCGTCACGAGTCCGCAGGAACTCGCGGACGAAATCGTCGCCGCCCGCAGGTACGACCACGAGACGGTCGACGACGACTTCGCGAGCTACGACTACCGGCGTGTCATCGAACAGTACGAGTCGGTCTACGAGACCGAGCGCGACGACTACGGCTTCTTCTGAGTCGGCCGCCGCGCCCGCGGCTGTCGCGGCGGCGACCGAATCCGGGCAAACACGGCGAGCGCGGCCGCTCGTGACTGGTAAAAATCGAGAGGCGCGACGACCGCGTCAGTCCTGGACGTCGTAGTCGCCGCCGTACTTCATGAAGAAGTACGCGAGGCCGAGCGTCGCGACCATGGCGAACGTCGTCGCCACGCCGAGGGACTTCGCGCTGTCGGGGACCTGCGGGAGACTCGGGCCACCGCCACCGCCGGTGGTGACGGTCGGCACGTCGCCGCCGACGGCGACCGCGCCGAGCATGCCGAGCGCCTCGTGCGGCACGCAGTGGTA
>NZ_JAMYJY010000121.1:0-10965 GCF_024136985.1 Haloferax sp. AB510 | reverse complement strand
GTGGTTCCGCCGGGCCGACCCCGTCGCTCGGGTGTTCCGGCTGTACGGCCTCCTCGCACCGGTCCAGCGGGGCGACGACGGCGGCCTCTCGATTTCGGTTCCCGGCGCGGGGCTGGCGCGCGCCCGCGAGCGACTGGGAGCCGACGACGTGGCCTTCGTCGTCGCGCTCCTCTGGGTGACGACGTTCGACGGCCTCGTCGTCACCGTCGCGTGGGGCCGCGTCCTCGACGCCGCGGCACCGACTCCCGCGTGGCTCCTGAACCTCGTCGGAATCGTCGCGGGTTTTCTGGTCTTCCTCGGCGGCTACCGACTAGCCGCGCGGGTCGCCCGCCGAACCGCTGATACATACGTGACCGTCGGCTTCGTCGCCGGTTGGTTCGCGCCCGCGTTGGTCCCTATCGCCGCCGGCTACCATCTCGCGCACTTCCTCGGCTACGTCGTCGGACTCGCGCCCGCGCTGGTCGCGGTCGCGGCCTCGCCGCTGTCGCCGCCCGCGAATCCCTCGGTACTGGCCGTTCCGGCGTGGTTCGGCGGCCTCCAGTTGGCGTTCGTCGTCCTCGGCCACCTGCTTTCGGTGTGGGTCGCTCACGCCCGCGCGTTCGACCTCTTTCCGGGTCGCCTGCAACCGCTCCGGAGCGAGTACCCCTTCGTCGCCGTCACGGTCTGCTACACGATGGCGAGCCTGTGGGTCGTCGCCCAACCGACGGTCGGAGGTGTCGCGGGATGAGTCGCAAAGCGAGTCGTGGGGTGGGTCGCGAAGACTCGGTCGTCGTCCCCGAGACCGCCGTCCCTGACGGCGAGACCGCGGCCGCGACGTGTCCGTACTGCGACCGCCCGTTCCGACAGGAGCGACTCCGGGACCTCCACGTCGGCGACGCGCACGAAGGGCTGAGCGACGGCGAGACCGCGGCGTACGAGGCCGCGGTCGAGGCAGAGGACGAAGACCTGTTCGTCTATCACCTGAAGGTCGCGGGCGCACTCGGGATGGTCTTCACGGCGCTGTTCCTGCTCGCAGTCGTCGGTTTTAGCCTGTGAACCGTCTTGCTCCGGGCGGCGCGGTCAGGCGTGGTCGCCGCCGCCGTGTTCCTCCTCGTGCGGGTCGGGCAGGCGCATCACGACGCCGGTGAGGACGCCGACGCCCGCCAGCGCGACCACGCCGCCGACCACCACGAGTAGTTCAGTCGCGCCGACGGCCTCCGAAACGAGGAGGACCGCGAGTCCGACGACGACTGCTCCGAAGGCGGCCGCGAGTGCGACGGTTGTTCTGTTCATGCGTATTGTTACCACGCCAAAGTCAAAGAAGGTACGTGCGACATCGGGGTGGAGGGAGCGTGGAGTGGAGGAAGGACGGCCGACTACGTCGCGTTCTCGCCGGTCGTCGCGGCGGCGACGACGAGCGCGAAGACGGCCACCGCGAGCACGAGACCGGGGCCGACGACGAGCGGGTCGGTGAGCCTGCCGGGGGCGACGCGAGTCATCATGACGGTCACGCCGACGCCGACGGGGACCGAAAACAGCAGGGCGTAGCCGACCGCGACGAGGGTTTCGCGGGAGCGCCACCGGGGATGGGAGTCGGCTCGCACGGTCACAGGAGCGAGTACGACGCCGCGAGCGTAAGCGCCAGCGCGGCCGCGAGGCCGATGCCGACCAGATACGTCAGCGACCGCGGCTCGAACCGGAGGTGCTGGAAGTACGCCGCGACCAGCACCGCCTTCGCGACCGACAGGACCATGATGACGCCGAAGGCCAGCCAGTAACTCAGTCCGGCGAACTCGACCAACACTTGGACGGTCGCCGAGACGAACAACACCACGTAAATCGCCGTATAGAGTTTCGTTGATACCATTTCTGTCACCTCACAGGATGTAGAACAGCGGGAACAGGAACAGCCAGACGATATCGACGAAGTGCCAGTAGAGGCCGAAGTACTCCACCGAGCGGCTGTCTTCGAGATACGCGCCCCGCCAGGCGCGCGCGGTCAGGTACAGCGCGATGACGAGCCCCGCGATGACGTGGGCGGCGTGCAGGCCGGTCGTGAGGAAGAACGTCGAGGCGCGGACGTTCGTCGAGAGCCACAGACCCTCGTGGAACAGGTGTTGCCACTCTAACCCCTTGTTGACGAGGAAGCCGATGCCGAGGACGAACGTCGCGCCGAGGCTCGTCACGAGGCCCCACTTGTGTTTCTTCTCGGCCGCGACGAGCGCGAGCACGACCGTGAAACTACTCGTGAGCAGGATGTACGTGTTCACGAGCCCCGGAATCGGGTCGGAGGGAATCGGCTCCCAGCCGGTCCAGCCGAAGGCGACCCGGGTGAACACGTAGGCCCCGAGGAAGCCGCCGAACAGCACCACGTCGGACGCGAGGAATATCCACATCCCGACCTTGCCGTTGTCGATGCCGGCGAAGGGCCACGCCTCGCCCTCCTCGAAGACCGGGCCGTGGAACGGTTCGAGCCCCATGGCGACGAGCGACCCGAGGGTGACGACGCCGCCCGCGACCGTCGTGGTCGCGTAGGCGGCCCCGACCATCCCCTCGGGGAACGCGGCGTCCTGAAGCGGCGAGAGGCCGAGGAGGACGAGGAACGCGCCGGCGGAGAGGACGAACGGCCAGATGCTCGCGTGACTCGGACCCTCGACTTCGGTCGCTTCGGCGGTCGGCAGTTCCGCGTCCGCCGTGACCGCTGTCGTTGCCGACGCGGTGACGCCGCCGTCGGAGACGGCCGCGCCGGTCGGCCCGTCAGACCGGTCCTCGCTCGGCGCGACCTCGCCGGCGTCGAGGAATTCGAGGTGGCCGTTGCGGTAGGTCGGCGTCCCGTCGAAGTTCTCAAGCGGCGGCGGCGACGAGACGGCCCACTCGGCCGTGGTCGCGTACTCCCACGGGTTGTCGGGAGCGGGGTCGCCGACGAAGGCGCTCTTGAACAGGTTGTAGAACATGATGAGGAACGACAGACCGAGGACGAACCCGCCGACCGTAGCGAGCTGGTGCCACGGCGCGAGTTCGGGTGCGTAGTCGAACACGCGACGGGGGGTCTCCCACGCGACGAAAAGCGGGAAGTACAGCAGGTTGAAGCCGACGAAGTAGACGGCGAAGTGGAGTTTACCGAGGAACTCGTCGTACATCCGGCCGGTCATCTTCGGGAACCAGTAGTAGAGGCCGCCGACGAGGGCCGTCACCCCGCCGACCATCACGTAGTGGAAGTGGGCGACGACCCAGTAGGTGCCGCGGAACTCGTAGTCGAGGACGACCGCGCCGAGGAAGACGCCGGTGATGCCGCCGATGATGAACAACAGGAGCGCCCCGAAGACGAACAGGAACGGCGTCGTGAAGCGTATCTTCCCCTTCAGCATCGTGTAGATGAGCGCGAACACCATCAGGTCGAACGGCAGGGAGATGCCGATGGTGGTTATCATGAACAACGTCTTCACCTGCAGGTTGATGCTCGTCAGGAACATGTGGTGCATCCAGACGGCGAAGCTCTGGATGGCGACGAGCACCATCGCGAGGATGAACCACTTGCGGCCGACGATGCGGCGGCCGGTGAACGTCTGGAACACCTCGGCCATGACCCCGAGCGCCGGGAAGAAGACGATGTACACCTCGGGGTGGCCGAAGAACCAAAACAGGTGCGTCCACAGGAGCGCCCCCGCCGGCGACTCCATGGCGAAGTAGGTCGTCCCGAGCAGGCGGTCCGACGAGAGCACCAGAAGCGCCGCCAGAAGCGCCGCGAAGGCGAACAGCATCATCCACGCCGTCAGGAGAATCGTCCAGCTAAACAGCGGGACGTTCCGGAGCGTCAGCCCCTCGGCGCGCATCCGGTGCATCGTCGTCAGGAAGTTGACCGACGAGACGGTGACCGAGGCGACGAACAACACGAGCGCCAAGACGGCCGTCGACGCCCCCACGTCCGGCGTGAACGTCGGGACGCTCAGCGGGGCGTACATCGTCCACCCGCCGGAGAACGTCCCCCCTTGGAAGAACGAGACGCCGAACAGGATGCCCGAAAAGAGATAGAGCCAGTACGACAGCGCGTTGAGCCGCGGGAACGCGAGGTCCTTCGCGCCGAGTTGGAGCGGAACGACGTAGTTGGCGAAGCCGAACGCGAACGGCGAGAGGAACCAGAACACCATCAACAGCCCGTGGGCCGAGACGGCCTGGTTGTACGCGACGGGCGCGAGAATCCCCTCGCCGAGCCCGCGCGGAGCGAGCAGTTGAATGCGCATCAGCCACGCGAGGACGCCGCCGAGCACGAGGAAGAACAGCGACGTGACGATGTAGAGGATGCCCACGTCCTTGTGGTTCGTCGTGACGAACCAGCGCTTGATGCTCCCCGTGCCGGGGAAGTCGTGGCCGTGGTCGTCGTGTGCGACCTCGTGGCCGCCGTCGGCCGCGGCGTCCCGCTCGGGAGACGCGTCGGTCATGGTGCCACCGCCGGTCGGAGGCTCGACTCGTTCGCGGTCGCGCTGTCCGCGTCCGCGTTATCCGCGGTCGTGTTCGCGTACCACGCTTCGTACTCGTCGGGCGGCATCACGATGACCTCGGCGGACATGTAGGAGTGGCCAGCCCCGCAGAGTTCGTAACACTGCGCGGTGTACGTCCCCGGTTCGTCGGCGGTGAACCACGTCTCCGTCTCCTGGCCGGGGATGGCGTCGGACTTGACGCGTAACTCCGTGATGCCGAAGTTATGGAACACGTCCGCGGTGGTAATCGTCAGTTGGACGGGCTGGTCGGCGGGGACCCGGAGCACGCCGTCGGTGGTGTGGCCGTTCGGATAGGTAAAGCGCCAGCCGAACTGGTAGCCCTCGACCTCGACGTCGAGCGACTCGGCGTCGGAGGGGCCCTCTTCGACGTACAGGAGCGTCAGATACGTCCACGAAACCAGCGAGACGACGATGACCATGCTCATGAAAAACGAGGTGAACAGCTTCCGGCCCCCACCGCTTCCCGACGGGAGTTCGCCGAGGACGAGGCGGTCCCCGTCGTCGATGTGACCGTTTCCGGAGCCGGAACGATACTTGTACGCGTTGTAGAGCATGTACCCCACGACGACGATCCCGACGAGCGTCCCCAAGAGCAGGAACACCTCGAAGATGCTTTCGAAGACGAACGTGCGCGTCCCCCGCGGGACCAACCCCGACTGGAGCGGGAACGCGGCCGCCGGTACAAGTTCCGTGACCATTGATAACACCACCCAGATAGTATAATTAACGTTCGTGATGATTATTGTTTCGGAGAAATCGAGGGCGGGCGGCGTCAGACGCTCGGTTCCGGTCGCTCACGACGAACGGCGGGGAGAGCGAAACGGGCGGCGGTCGGGGTCGCGGACGACGACAGACGGCGACCCGACCGCCGGCGACACCCGGTCAGACCTCGTGTTGCGGGATGTCCGCGAACAGGTCAAGCAGGTAGCCGAGCGAGAGGCCGTACACCCAGTGGGCCAGAAGCGAGAACACGAGGAACGAGAGGATGACGAACGCGTTGGCCGCCGGCCAGAACGCCGGGACGAACCCCACCCAGTAGAGCGTCGCGAACGACACGCCGCGGAGGTACTTCGGCGACTCCGGCGGGAGGAATGCCCCGACGACGACGAACGTCACCGGGAGGACGATGACCCCGCCGATGCCGAAGAGGAAGGCCCCGAGAGCGAGCGTCGGTTCGTAGCCGAAGAACGCCGCCATCCCGGCGAATCGCGTAATCGGCTCGGTCGTGAAGAGACCGAGCAGTTCGGGGATGCCGACGAGGACGGGCAGCATCAGCACCGTCCCGACGAACCCGCTCGCCATCGCGGTGAGGATGACGCGACCCGTGATTTCGTAGTCGGCGGCCTCGCCGACGCGCTGTTCTACCGCGGTGGCCGGGTTCGGCGTTTCTTGGCTCATACTCCCGTCATACTACGGGTTCTTGCATGATAAAAGGTAACAAATACCTCGATACTGAGGGGTCGCCGGCGCGAGTCACCGAGGTTTTTGCCTCCCGGACGCGCCCGTCGAAGCATGTACGAAGTCGAGGTCAAGGTCCGCGCGGACCACGACGCGGTTCGCGAGCGACTCGACGCGGTCGAAGCCGAACAGGTCAACCGCGTCGCCCAGACGGACACCTACTACGACGCCCCGCACAGGGACTTCGCCGAGACCGACGAGGCGCTCCGACTCCGGCGCGAGTCGCGCTACGAGGGTGGTGACCTCGCCGACGAGGAGACCGTCGTCACCTACAAGGGACCGCTCGTCGACGAGTCGTCGAAGACGCGCCGAGAGTACGAGACGGGCGTCGAGGACGGCGAGACGATGGACGCCATCTGCGAAGCGGTCGGCTTCGAACCCGCCGCGACCGTCGAGAAGGAGCGCGAGCGGTTCGCCCTCGACGGCTACACCGTCTCACTCGACTCGGTGTCGGGGCTCGGCGAGTTCGTGGAGGTCGAAGTCGAGGTCGAATCCGGCGTCGACGACGCCCGCGAGGGGGCGTTCGCCGTCCTCCGCGACCTCGGTCTCGACCCCGACGACCAGATTCGGACCTCCTACCTCGGGATGCTGCTGGGCGCGCCCGAGGAGTAGTCGAGTTGTCCGCTCTCGCAGGCGTCCGTTCTCTCGGCAGATACTGCCCGAGCATACTCTCAGGTAATACGAGTGTAGCCAAAGGTTTCCGCAAGTTATAGAACCGCCCGCCGGGTACGTCCCGCCAATGAGCGACCGAAATATCCGCCTCGAATCCGCCGACAAGCGCGCGGTCGAGGACCAGGAGGTCGAAATCGTCGAGCGAAAGGGAATCGGGCACCCTGACTCCATCTCCGACGGCATCGCCGAGAGCGTCTCCCGCGCCCTCTCGAACCTCTATCTCGACCGCGTCGGCAAGGTGCTTCACTACAACACCGACGAGACCCAGCTCGTCGCCGGCACGGCCGCGCCCGCCTTCGGCGGCGGCGAGGTCATCGAACCCATCTATCTCCTCATCGTCGGCCGCGCCACGAAGGAGTACGACGGCGAGAAGATTCCCGTCGATTCGACGGCGCTCCGGGCCGCCCGCGAGTATCTCAACGAGAACATCCCCGGACTCGACGTGGGCACGGACATCATCGTCGACGTGAAGCTCGGCGAGGGGTCCGGTGACCTCCAAGACGTGTTCGGCGAGGAGACCCAGCAGGTCCCGATGGCCAACGACACGAGTTTCGGCGTCGGCCACGCCCCCCTGACCGAGACGGAACGCATCGTCCTCGAAGCCGAGCGCGCCCTCAACGGCGCGGCCTACGGCGACGACCATCCCGAACTCGGACAGGACATCAAGCTCATGGGCAAGCGCGAGGGCGACGTCATCGACGTGACCGTCGCCGCCGCGATGGTCGACAAGCACATCGAGGACATCGACGACTACATCGCCGCCGTCGACGGCGTCCGCGAGTTCGTCACCGACCTCGCCACCGACTACACCGACCGCGAGGTCAACGTCGAGGTCAACACCGCCGACGACTACGAGGAGGGCTCCATCTACCTCACGACGACCGGCACGTCTGCCGAGCAGGGCGACGACGGCTCCGTCGGCCGCGGGAACCGCGCCAACGGCCTCATCACGCCGAACCGCCCGATGAGCATGGAAGCGACCTCCGGCAAGAACCCCGTCAACCACATCGGGAAGATTTACAACCTGCTTTCGACCCACATCGCCGAGACGGTCGTCGCCGAGGTCGACGGCATCCGCGACCTGCAGGTCCGCCTGCTCTCGCAGATCGGTCGCCCCATCGACGAACCGCACGTCGCCGACGCGAAGGTCATCACGGACGAGGGCGTCACCGTCGCCGACATCGAAGACGAAGTCGTCGCCATCATCGACCGCGAACTCGCCAACGTGACCGACATCACCCGTCGGACCATCGAAGGCGAACTCAGCACGTTCTGAGGCGGCGACTCGCAGGGGCGCGAAAACAGGACGCAGAACGCCGCGTCGCCCGCGAGGGCGATTACGCCGACTTCTCGACGTAGTACTTTTCGACCAGTCGCGCGGCCGCCTCGGCCGTCTTCCGGTAGTCGCGGTCGCCGTCCGGCGTCCGAACCGCGTACTCGTAGTGCCGGCTGCTCGGCACGTACCACTTCTCGGGGAAGTCGTCGAGGACGTGCTGCGGGTCGCCGTTCTTTGGCGCGCCTGCGCCCGCCTCGACGACGGGGTCGGTGGTGGCGGCGGCGGGGTCGGTTCCGTCCTCCTCCTCGGCTTCACCCGCATCCACAGCCCCGTCGTCCTCGGCACCGTCCGCAGTCGCCGCGCCGTCTCGGGGGGCCATCACGGACGGGTCGGACTCCACGAGGAGCGTCTCGGGCACGTCGGGGTGTGACGCCGAGATGCCGCGGTGGACGCCGGGCGTGTTCGACGCCGCGAGCGTCTGTTCCATCAGAATCTTCTGCATGCTAATCTCGTGGCCGTCGCCCGGGTCGCGCTGGTCGTAGGTGCCGTCGGCGTGCATCTCCCACGCCTTCCGGTTGTCCGCGAAGCCGAGTTCGAGGATGAACCGCAACTGCTCGCGGATGTCGGGGTCCTCGACGGGCGCGACGGCCTCCACGCGCTTGTCGAGGTTGCGGGTCATCCAGTCCGCGGAGCCGATGTAGTAGTCGGGGTCGCCCGCGTTCTCGAAGTAGAAGATGCGGGAGTGTTCGAGGAAGCGGTCAACGACGCTCCGGACCGTGACGGTCTCCGAGACGCCCTCCAGACCGGGGCGGAGCCGACAGATGTCGCGGACGAGCAGGTCGATGTCGACCCCGGCCATCGAGGCTTCGTACAGTTCCTCGACGATACCGGGGTCTTCGAGCGCGTTCATCTTGGCGACGATGCGGGCGTCGCGGCCAGCGCGAGCGTGTTCGGCCTCCCGGCGGATGCACTTCGTGAACTCGTTTCGCATCGTCACGGGCGCGATGAGGAGCTTCCGGAACTCCTCGTCCAAGGAGGGGCCGGTGAAGAAGTTGAACACCTTCACGAGGTCCTGTCCGATGTCGCGGTCGGCGGTGAGGACGCCGAGGTCGACGTAGCCCTTCGCGGTCCCGGAGTGGTAGTTGCCGGTTGCGACGTGGGAGTAGAGGCGGACGCCGTCTTCCTCCTCGCGGACGACGAGGGCGGTCTTCGTGTGCGTCTTCAGCCCGATGGTGCCGTAGGCGACGTGGATGCCTTCCTCTTCGAGGCGACGGACCCATTCGAGGTTGTTCTGCTCGTCGAACCGCGCTTTGAGTTCGACCATCGCCGCGACCTGCTTGCCGTTGTCGGCGGCGTCGATGAGCGCCTCGATGATTTTCGAGTCCGACGCCGTCCGGTAGATGGCGGCCTTGATGGCCAACACGTTGGGGTCGTTAGCGGCCTCGTCGAGGAACTCCTGGACGGTGTCGCCGAACGAGTGGTACGGGTGGTGCAACAGCACGTCCTTGCGGCGAATCTCGTCGAAGATGGTGTCGCTGTCCTCGGCGGCCGCCTCGGTGGCCGACGCGCCCGGACCGATTCCCGCGTCGGTCGCGTCGAGGTCCGAAAACCGTGGGTGTGACTGGGGCGTCCACGACTCCAGCGAGAGGTCCGGCCGGTCGAGGTCCGTGAGGTCCATCAACTCGCGGTAGTCGAGCGGCCCGCGGAGTTCGAACACCTCGCGGTCGTCGAGGTCCAACTGCTCGACGAGGAGATCCCGCGCCGCCTCGGGCGCGTCGGCCTCGATTTCGAGGCGGACGACGGTGGCGAAGCGGCGCTGTTCGAGCACCTCCTCTATCATGTCGATGAGGTCCTCTGCGACCTCCTCGTTGCGGCGGACCTCGGCGTTCCGCGTCAACTTGAACACCGCGGTGTCGACGACCTCGACGTTCGGGAACAGGAGGTCGAGGTTGGCGCGGATGACCTCCTCCAAGAGGACGTATCGGACCTCGTCGCCATCGGTCTCGACCTCCACGAGTCGCGGGCGGTTCTGCGGAATCTTCACGCGCGTGAACGTCTGGTCGCCGTCGTCGTCCCGCGTGATGACCGCGAGCGACAGCGAGAGATTCGAGATGAACGGGAACGGGTGCGCCGGGTCGAACGACAGCGGCGTGAGTGTCGGCAGCACCGAGAGTTCGAAGTAGTCGCGCATCTCCGCCCGCTGGTCGGGCGTCAGGTCGTCGTAGTCGCAGATGCGGATTCCCGCCTCGGCGAGCGCCGGGCGAATCTCCTCGCGGTAGCACGCGGCCTGTCGCTCGAACATGGGCCGGGCCTTATCGATGGACTCCTCCCACTGCTCGCGGGGCGTCCGGCCGTCGGTCGTCCGCTCCGTCACGCCGGCGTCAATCTGCTGTTTCAGCCCACCGACGCGCTTCATGAAGAACTCGTCTAAGTTCTTCGTGAAGATGGAGAGAAAGCGGACCCGTTCGAGAAGCGGGTTCCGGTCGTCGAGGGCTTCGTTGAGCACGCGAGACTGGAACTCCAGTTCGCTCAGCTCGCGGTTGAGATAGTACTGCGGGGCTGCGAGGTCGATGTCGGCTGGCGACTCGTCGGTCATTGGCATCGAATGGGCATCGAAGTGGCGGCAGTTGTTCGTCGAGAGCGGCCGCGGGGCGGTCGGCGGTTGTACGAGACAGAGACGGGGTGAAATCTATTAAGCGGTTTATATTGTTTCGCCGTCTGTCTACGGTTCAGTAAATTGTACTATTTACAAATATATAACACTAATAGCGGTAGATAGCGCCGTGCCGCGCCGGGTGCGAACGCCCCGCGAAACGAGACGCTGAAGGGTTCCCGCGGAGAACGTCGACCGTGAATCAGACGGCGCACGTCGTCCTCGTCGGCTACGGCGAGGTGGGCACGAAGAGTTCGAGCGTCCGGGCGAAGATGGAGGCCAGACTGCGGACGAACCTCCAAGCGGTTCTCGACGACCGCTCGCTCTCGGGCCGCGTCGAGCGGGAGTGGTCCCGCCTGCTCGTCCGCGACGTGGCCGACGCCGACGCCGTCGCGGCCGCCTGCGCCGAGATCACCGACGCCCATAGC
>NZ_JAMYJY010000120.1:0-10968 GCF_024136985.1 Haloferax sp. AB510 | reverse complement strand
GGCCGAGCCGTGAGCGCGCCCGCGCAGGTCGTCCACTCGCCCGCCGGAACGCCCGCAATCGGCGACCGCGTCGGGGCCGTCCCGCGCCGCATCTACGAGCAGGAGGGCGTCGTCAGATACGGGTTCAAGGTCGTCCCGATCGCGGCACGACGGTAGGTTAGGACACCGCCGGAGTTGTCGGGGTCGGCCCGGTCCTAACGAGGGCAAACGATTATGATGGTTCCCGAACCCCTTTCGGTGATGCAAGTGAGTGTACTCGGTGCGGGAACCATGGGCCACGGCATCGCGCAGGTGGCCGCGATGGCCGGTCACGAGGTGACGATGCGTGACATCGAAGCGGCGTACGTCGAAGACGGACTGGACGCCATCGAGTCGAACCTCCGGGGCGGCGTCGACCGCGACAAGGTGACGCCCGACGAGATGGCGGCGACGCTCGACCGGCTCTCGGGGACGACCTCGCTGGAGGCGGCGGTCGCCGACGCCGACCTCGTCGTCGAGGCGGTTCCCGAGGACATGGAACTCAAGCGCGAGACGGTCGCGGAGGTCGAATCCCTCGTCGACGATGACGCCGTCATCGCGTCGAACACGTCGTCGCTCTCCGTGACCGAGATACTGAGCGCCCTCGAACGTCCCGAGCGCGGCCTCGGTCTCCACTTCTTCAACCCGGTCCACATCATGGGTCTCGTGGAAGTCGTCGTCGCGGAACAGACCAGCGAGTCGACGCTGGTGTTCGCCACAGAGTTCGTCGAGGGCATCGATAAGACGGCCGTCGAGGTCGGTGACTCGCCCGGCTTCGCCTCCTCGCGGCTCGGCGTCGCCCTCGGCGTCGAGGCCATGCGCATGGTGCAGGAGGGCGTCGCGTCGCCCGCGGACATCGACACCGCGATGGAACTCGGCTACAACCACCCGATGGGACCCGTCGAACTCGGCGACGTGGTCGGCCTCGACGTTCGACTCGACATCCTCGAGTACCTGCGCGAGGAACTCGGCGAGCGCTTCCGCCCGCCGCAGATTCTCAAGCGAAAGGTCCGCGCCGGCAAGCTCGGCAAGAAGACCGGCGAGGGCTTCTACGTCTGGGAAGACGGCGAAATCGTCGGCGCGAGCGAGGACGTGATGGACCGATGAGCGGTGACGACCCGAGCGCCGACAGCCCGAACACCGACGACCGAGAGGTGGGCGGCCCCCGAGCCGACGGCGGAACGCCGACCATCGAGTCGGTCGACGCCGAGTGCCAGACGGTCGACGCCGTCGTCGGTGACCGTGTCGAAGGCGTCGTCACCGTGACGCTGAACCGCCCCGACGCGCGGAACGCGCTCAACGCGACGCTCCGGGCAGAACTCAAGCGCGTCCTCGACGCCATCGAAGAGAGCAGCGCCCGCGTCGTCGTCCTCACCGGCTCCGACGAGGCGAAGGCGTTCGTCGCCGGCGCGGACGTAACGGAGCTCCGCGAGCGCGATATGCTCGAACAGCGCGAGGCGAGCAAGCGACCGCGAGTGTACGAGCGCGTCGACGACCTCCGACAGCCGGTCATCGCCCGCGTGAACGGCCACGCTCTCGGCGGCGGCTGCGAACTGATGCAGGCCTGCGACGTGCGCATCGCCCACGAGCGGGCGAAACTCGGCCAACCCGAAATCAACCTCGGCATCATGCCCGGCGGGGGCGGCACCCAGCGACTCGCGCGTCTCGTCGGCGAGGGACACGCCATGCGGCTCATCCTGACGGGCGAGCTCATCTCCGCCGAGGAGGCCGCGGACATCGGCCTCGTAGAGGAGGTCCACGGCGATGATACCTTCGACGACCGGGTGTACGAACTCGCCGAGCAGATGGCGACGAAGAGCCCCGTGGCCCTGGAGTTCGCCAAGAAGGCCGTCAAGGCCGCGTCGCGGACGGACCTCGAACAGGGCATCGAGTACGAGGCGGAACTGTTCGCCCAACTGTTCGGCTCGCCAGACAAGAACGAGGGTATCGACGCGTTCTTCGAGGACCGCGAACCCGAATGGCACGAGCGCGAGCGATAGACCCCTCGGCCGTGCCGTTCGAACTGCTCGAACGGCTTCGGAACCGCCGCGATCGTCGGGCGAGAACTCGCAGCGCAGGCACGAGCGCTAGTTTCACGACGCGAACACGTCTTCGGGAGCGACCCGCCCGCGATCGAGGCCAAATTGGGGGCGCAGCGGTGGTGGACCGAGCGTTCCGTCCTTTCGAACGCGAGTCAGTAATCGAGTTACGCCGTCGTATCGGCAGTCGCTATCGAGGCCGTCTCAAGCACGAACCGAACACCGAGTCTCGAATTACGGATAAACGATGGTTTCGGGAAAACGAGGCCCAACGACGACGTGTCCGGTCCACCGGACAGCAGACGGATGGTTCGTCTCCCACGCCACAGTCCGTGACAGGTTTAATTTTGTAATTACTCGCGTTCCCATCGCGTCAATCTACAATAATATAATAAGCATATAACACAATATGTTCGAGTAGTTCGAACAAAAATCACCGGAATTGAATCGTCGTCTCAGCACCTCGAAAGCGCGAGTCTCGGACTTCGTACGAGAGAGCGTCCGCTGAGTAAGTTCGAATGATTCGAACGAACGTTCCGCATACTCGGTGCACCGGCGGGACGAGACACCGGGTCAAGAGAAGTTGAGGTTGATTTCGACCTCATTGGCCGCGCCGAGGAGGAGGTCGGCGAGGTCGCCGGTCAGTCGGTCACCTCGAAGCCGGTTCGAGGGTCCCGAGATGCTTATCGCCCCGACGGGGTGGCCCTCGTTGTCGGTGACGGCGACGCCGACGGCGTGGAGTTTCGGGACGATTTCCTCGCGATTGAGCGCGAACCCGCGCTCGCGAATCGTCGCCAGTTCCTCGAAGAGCGCGTCCGAGTCGGTTATCGTCTGCGGCGTCTTCGCCGGGAGGCCGTGTCGGTCGACGATGTGGCGGACGCGCTCGTCCGAGAACGCCGACAGGATGGCCTTGCCGGCGGCGAGCTGATGGAGGTACGAGCGCGTCCCCTCCCGGGCCGGCGTCCGCACCGAGTGCGCGCCGGCCGCGCCGTAGAGGTGGAACCCACGGCCCTGTTCTTCCGTGACACACCACACTTTCTCGCCGGTCTGCTCGGCGAGTTCGTCCAGTTTCGGCTTGGCCACCTCGTACAGCTGGTGCTGGTTGCGCGCGTAGATGCCGAAGTCGAGGAGCCGAAGGCCGACCCGGTAGCCGTCGTCGCCGGGGACGACGAACCCCTCGCGTTCGAGCGTCTTCAGATGCCGGTGGACCGTGCTCTTGGCCAACCCGAGCTCCGAGGCGAGCCCCGTCGGCCCCATCGGGCCCCCTGATTTGAGCTGTTCGAGGATACCGAGCGACGTGGCGGCCGTCGTCACCGGTCGGCGCTGTTCGTCGTCTGTCATCACCTATCTTCGGTGTTCGTTCGTGATAAATCTTGTTCGAACAGTTCGAACGGTAGTTCCACTCGTTCGAACGCCTCTAACGGCCGCTCGAACCGCGAGTCGGCGATAGAGCAAAGTAGCGTCCGATTGGATAGCAGACGTGTATGATTAAATTGGTAAATATGCTCGTCCGGGACGACGACTACACGCACGAGGAGTTCGTCGAGCGGTGGCGGGGGAGCCACGCGGACCTCGCGAGGGAGCTTCCGGGGCTCGTGAAGTACGCGACGAGCGTCCCGACCGACCCCGAGCGGTCCGAGTACGACGGTATCGTCGAACTCTACTTCGAGGACATGGCCGCCCTGAAGGCGGCGTTCGACTCCGAGGTCGGCCAGCGCGTGAACGCCGACGCAGCGTCGTTCGCCGACATGGAACGGGGGCCGACGCTCTACGTCGAGGAGACGGTCCACCTCGACAGGTCCTAAATCCATGAACACGAGCGAACGACTCGTCGAGAGCCTCGAACGGCTCGGCGTCGAGCGAATCTTCGGCTACCCCGGTGGCCGCGTCATCGAACTGTTCGACCTGCTGCCCGAGTCGGACATCGACCTCGTGCGCCCCCGCGACGAGCGCGAGGCGAGCGTCATGGCCGAGATGCACGGTCGGTTGACTGGTGAACCGGGTGTTCTCGCCGGGCAGGGGCCGTGGATAGGAAGCCTCGGCCTCATCGGACAGATGGAAGCGCGCCTTGCCTCGTCGCCGATGGTCGTCATCACCGAGGCCTCCGAGCGCGGGAACTACTCGACGCTCGCGCCCTACCAGCAGTCCCGCGGCGACTACGGCGGCCTCGAACTCCCGAAGATTCTCGACGCCGTGACGAAGGAACACTGGTTCCCGCGGACCCCGACCGAGACGGTCCGGAGCCTGCAACTCGCATTCAAACACGCCGTCGCCGGCCGGCCCGGTCCGACGGCGGTCGTCCTCGACGGCGACGCCGTCACCGAGGCGTTCCCCGACGAGTCCGTGCCACCGGTCTGGGACGACGAGACGCAGACCAGAACGTGGACCGCCGCGCCGACGGCGCGCGACGTCGCCGCCGCTGCCGAAGCGCTTGACGCGGCCGAGCGACCGGTCATCGTCTCGGGCAACGGCGTCCACGCGTCGGGCGCGTACGACGAACTGGCGGCGGTCGCCGAGGCCTACGAAGCCGCGGTCGTCACCTCCTACCTCGGGAAATCGACGTTCCCCGAGACGCACCGCCTCGCCGGCGGCGTCATCGGCTCGTTCGGTCACGAGGGCGCGAACCGACTCGTCAGCGAGGCCGACGCGCTCCTCGTCGTCGGCTGTCGCATGAACCCGATGGACACCAACTGGCAGGCCCCCGACTTCATCCGCCCCGACGAGCAGACGATTATCCACGCCGATATCGACCCGCGGAACGCCGGCTGGGTCTACCCCGCCGACGTGGGACTCATCGGCGACGCGTCCGAATCGCTGCGCGAACTCGCGGCCGCCGCCGGCACTGGCAACGACTGGGCCGAGGACCGAGCGCGGGAGGCCCGCGAGTCGTTCCACGCGCCCGAATGCGAGTCGGACGCCGCGCCAATCCTCCCCCAGCGGGCCGTCAAGGAAATCGAGCGCGTCGTCGACGAGGACACCATCGTCACCGCCGACTCCGGCAACAACCGCTTTTGGTTGCTCAACTACCTGCAGGTGCCCGCCGTGCAGACGTACTACGGTTCCGGCGGCGTCGGCGGCATGGGTTGGGCGACGCCCGCCGCGGTGTCGGCCGCGCTGGCAACCGACAAGCACGTCGTCGGCGTCGCGGGCGACGGCGGCTTCGCCATGACGATGACGAGCGTCGAGACGGCGGTCGAACACGGTGTCGCGCCGACGTTCGTCGTCCTCAACGACACCAGCCTCGGGATGGTCAGACAGATGCAGCACGCGCCCGACGACATCGCGGGCGTCGAGTTCCACGACACGGACTTCGCGCGGGTCGCTGAGGCGTTCGGCGCGACGGGCGTCCGTGTCGAGACGCCGGGGGAACTCGGCGACGCGCTCGCCGATGCGAAGACGCACAGCCTCCCGACGGTCATCGACGCCCGCATCGACCGCAGTCAGGACATGGCCGCGACGCTCCAGTCGTCGTTCTACGCGTCGGTCGGCGGACTTCACGAGTAGCACGCGGTGACGAGTCGGCCGTCGACGACCCTCTCGGGGTCCGCTCCCCGGGAAACACTTTTCTCGCGCGCAGGTAGAGCTACGATAGCATGTCATCATCGACCGTGATGGTTACGGGTGGGACCGGGTTCATCGGCTCGTACGTCGCGTCGGACCTCGTCGCGACCGGCCACGACGTGGTCGCCTACGACCGCTCGACCGACCCGCGCATCCTCGACAGACTCGGCGTCGCGGACGACGTGACGATACGCCGTGGCGACGTGACCGACCCGACCGACGTGTTCCGCGCGGTGCGAGAGACCGGCGCGACGCACATCGTCCACCTCGCGGCGCTCCTGACGACGACGGCGCGGGAGAACCCGCGGGCCGCGCTCGACGTGAACGTCCAGGGGACGAACAACGTCTTCGAGGCCGCGCGCGCCCTCCCCGAGCAGGTCGAGCGCGTCGCGTGGGCGTCGTCGGCGGCGGTGTACGCCCCGCCCGCGAACTACGGTGACGACTTTGTGACCGAGTCCGACCTCGTCTACCCCGACACGCTCTACGGGGCGACCAAGGAGTACAACGAGCATCAGGCCCGAGTGTACTACGAGGACTTCGGCGTCTCGCACGTCGCGCTCCGGCCGACGGTCGCCTACGGCCCGTACCGCAAGACCGGCGGGTCCGCGTTCCTCGCGAACATCGTCGAAAAACCGGCGCTCGGCGAGCCCTTCAGCGTCGACTACGGCGACCAGGTTATCGACTGGCAACACGTCCGCGACATCGCGCAGGCGTTCCGCAAGGCGACGTTCGCGCCCGAAGACGCCCTCACCCAACGCGTCTACAACGTCCGCGGGGAGTTGGCGACGGTTCGGGAGGCCGCGGAGACCGTGAAGCGCCTCCTCCCGGACGCCGACCTCACGGTCTCCGACGAGGGTGAACTCCCGTGGACCCAGGAACTCGACATGACCAAGGCGCAAGCCGACCTCGGCTACGACCCGGAGTACGACCTCGAATCCGGGTTCCGCGACTACCTTAACGTGCTTCGGAAGGAAAACGGACTGGAGCCGGTCTGAACCGAGACCCGACGGGCCAAGGTCCGACCGGCCGAAACGCCGCCGCGGAGCCGGTCACGGCCGCCGAGCGTCGTCGGCACCCTCGGTCTCGGGACCGTCAAGCAGGTCGCGGATATCGTCGGGCGACAGCAGGTCGACGAGGCTCTCGCCCGAGTCGTAGCGCTCGCGCTCGTCGGGCGTGAGATACTCCGCGAGGTCGCGTTCTGTGAGCAGTTCCTCGAGTCTGTCGTCGAGGTCGTCCGGGTCGTAACCGGGAATGACCATACCACCGAATTGTCGCGAGCGCCCTTATAACACGGCACTCGTCGCGTTTCCGACGAGTGCGGAGGGCGAGCCGCCCGCTCACTCCACGACGACGCCGTCGTCCTTCGCGTTCGGCGCGCCGACGACGAACACCTCGCCCGCCTCGACGCAGCGCAGTTGCCGAACCTCGTCGGGCGAGACGACCACGAAGTCGCCCGGTTCGAGGTCGAGGGCGTCGGTCTCCTCGCCGTCGTCGCCGGCGAAGACGAGTTCGAACGCGCCGGAGAGGACGTGATACAGCTCTTCTTGTTCGCGCTGGTAGTGCATCGGTCCCGACCCGCCCGCGTCGAACGACCAGACCGACGGGCGCATCTTCCGCGGGCGAAGCTCGTAGCCGACGGCCTTGACCCGGGCGTCGGCGTTCTCCACGTCGTGCGGTTCGAGGTCGGCGAGGTTGACGCGCTCGTACATCGGCGCGAGCTACGAAGCGCGGGGTAATAGGTATGCTGACGAGTGTCGCGGCGGTTCGCGTCGGACTACTGGGTCTGGGAGTACCGTTCGACCCACTCCTGTAGGCTGATTCCCATCGCGGCCTGCGTGATGGCGTTCGAGGACGCCGAGTTCGCGCTCTTGACGAGTTCGGCTTCGAGCGTCCGGGTCGGAATCTCGCCGATGAAGTGGGGAATAGCGCGCTGGACCGCGAGCGGGCAGCCGACCTCGTGGGCGAGGGCGTAGCCCGAAAGCGAGTGCGGAATCTCCCCGCTGGCGTACTCGGGGTCGGGGTCGTCGAGCGCGTCGTTGTCCACGAAGTCGACGTACTCGTAGCACTTGCCCACGTCGTGGAGGAGACAGGCCGCGCGAACCACGTCGAACTCCGGGTCCGCGCCGTGGAAGTCCCGCTGTTCCTCGGCGGCGCCGACGGCGATACGGGTCACGCCGCGGACGTGCTCGACGTTCGTCACCTCGTGGATGTTCCACGCGTAGGGGATGTCTTCGATGTCGCGCCAGCCGCCGCGGGCGAGACCGAGACACCACGCCTCTCTGACCCGGTCGCGGAGGCCGTCGTCCTCGATGTCGGCGAGTTCGGGGAAGGCGGCCTCGACCTGCGCGCGGTAGTCGCGCGACATCGCTCAGCGGTCCCCCGTCACGTCTTTCTGGACCGTCTCGCGGCCGACGAACCGCGGGCGGTCGTCGATGGAGAGGAAGTTATCCACATCTTCGCGGGGCGCTTTCGCCTTCGGGTGGTCGGGGTCGTAGTCGCGCGAGGATTCGTGACCGAGGCCCGCCCGGAGCGCATCGAGGCTCTCGAAGTAGAGTTCTGCAACGCCGTCGAACTCGGCGCGTTCGGGATCGGTCGGGACGACGCGGGCGTACCGGACCACGCCGGGAATCTCGCGTGCGAGGGGGACGTGGGTGTTCGCCCAGTGGTCGAGGAACTCGTCGTGGCTCATGCCGTCTTTGCGAACGAGAAACGCCGAGTGCTTGTAGAATCCCGTCGTGTCGCCGCCGGTCTCGTCTTTCTCGACGACCTCCTCGCCGATGATTCGAGGGCGTCGCTCGACGTCGAGGAAGTTGTCCACGTCGGCCCTCGCTTCTCTCGCCGTCCCCTTCGCCGGGTCGTAGTCGCGCGAGCCCTCGCTGCCGAGCGCGTCGTGGAGGACGCCGAGGTCGTCGAAGTAGAGTTCCGCGAGACCGTCGAACTCGGAGGCCTCAGCGTCGATGGGGAGGACCGTCTGGTAGCGGACGACGCCTTCGATGTCGCGGGCGATGGGCGTGTGGTTGTCCTGCCAGTACGTGACGAACTCGTCGTGACTCATCCCCGCCTTGCGGACAAGCAGGGCTACGTGCTTGTACATGCGTACACCTGCCGATCCACGTATGAGACAATAAATCATGAGGTATGTTCCCAACGCTCGTCTACAACAAATTAATGTGATAGTCACGAGTGGTGGACGTATGCCTTTCCACGAGCGGGGGTTCATGAGCGGGACCCGCGGGACGATGGCCGTCGACTGGGAACAGCGCATCGACGTAAAGCGGATGCGCGAGGTGCGGAAGGACCGCGCCCTCTCGCGGATGCGCGAGGCGGGCCTCGGGAGTATGCTCCTCATCGACGACCCGAACATCCGGTACGTGACCGGGTTGGCGATGACCGGCGGGTCGGGCGCGGACCACTACTCGCTGCTTCTGGAAGACGGCACGGTCGTCCACTGGGACACCGCCGACCACGCGAGCAACCAGCGGTACAACTGCCCGTGGCTGACCGACGTTCGCTACGCCTGTCCCGGACTGGGGAACGTCCCGCGGGCTTCCGGCCGCGACTCGGCCCGCTCGTTCCTCCTCGACAAGATGGCCCAGACCGTCGTCGACGCCCTCGACGAGTACGGCCTCGCGAACGAGGCGATGGGTATCGACACCGGCCACGCGGGGTTGCTCGACGCCTTCGAATCGAAGGGCATCGACGCCCGGCCGGCCGAGTGCGCGGCGGTGATGGAGGACGCCCGAAAGACCAAGACCGAAGACGAAATCGAGTGTCTGCGGCAGGTCGCGGCCATCTGCGAGGCGGGCTTTCAGGCCATCGTCGAGAACGCGAAACCGGGCGCGCGGGAGTCGGAGGTGTGGGGCGACGCCGTCCGCGAACTCTGGCGACACGGCGCGATGGCGCAGGGCGGGTACCTCACGTCGGGACCGAACACGTGGCCGAAGCATCAGGCGAACACCACGGACCGACTGATTCGCCCCGGCGACCTCGTCTACGCCGACTTCTACAACGTCGGCTACCTCGGCTACCGGTCGTGTTACTACCGGACCTTCTCGATGGGCGAACCGACCGAGGAACAGCGCGACGCCTACGAGACGGCTCGCGACAACCTCTACGCTGTCCTCGACGAAATCGAGCCGGGGAAGACCACCGACGAGATCGCGGCGGCGTTCCCGGACATGGTGGGCGAACACGCCGAGTGGTACGGCGCGGACGAACACTGGCAGTTGACGACCAATCACTGGGCCCACGGCCTCGGCCTTCAACTGTACGAGGTACCGCTCATCTGGCGCGGCCTCTCGCCGGACCACCCCATCGAAATCGAGGCGGGAATGACGATGGCCGTCGAGACCCAAGAGCCTGCGGGGAGACAGGGCGTCCGCGTCGAGGAGATGGTCGTCGTCCGCGACGACGGCGTCGAACTGCTCAGCCAGTGGCCGGTCGAGGAGATAACGGCTATCGAGTACTGAACGCTGATATGAGTTCGTGAGATTTCTACAAATTTTACAAATTGTGGGATTTGTTTTCTAGTTCCCCTCACCCGCTCGTATTATATTCAGATAGTACCCCAAAGCACTCCAAAATCAGCGTTTCCGCAACATTAAACACCAGACCAGTCAGTTGTTTATAATATTATCTGGCTCTGTTGACCACACCAGAATCTAACAGAATACGGGTGACACAGCGAGGATACGTTCAGCATCACCAACGGACGTCAATCCAACCCGACGGACGCGTCCGCGTAGCATTGCAAACGACAGTTGGACGGAATCAGAATCGGCGTATGACGGAGATGGCGGCACTAACGGCGATGATACCACCAACAATTCCAACGGTGGCAAACAGGAAGAAGTGTTCGTTACCATCGGAAACGAAGTATCCAATATCAGCAAGTACAATCAGTGCGAGGGCATGAATCAACGTCTGGAGGTCTGTCTGGGTACGGATTGACTGGAGTTTTTCGGCCATTTCGGAGGGCATACTGAAAAAGAGGAGAGTACGTGTTTAGAAATTGTCCTTTTCACTTTTCATCTCGTCCTCTGGATGCTGCGCGCTCTATTCAGCATGGACTCGACAAACACTCAGCGACTGCAGGCGTCAACAGTGCCAGAATAACTAATTCTCGCGTGTAAAGGCGGTCAGAGACCGCCACAGCCACCTTCGTTTGCTACTCCGTCTTGCCGTCCTCGTGGTCCCGACGGGCCGCGTCGTCATCGCGGTCGTCGGGGTCGCCGTGGCCGCCGCCGCCCGGCGTCCGAACCGTGACGGTCGTGCCGGCGGGCACGTCGCGGGTCGTCTTCGACGGAACCGCCTCGCCGTCGACGAGGTTCTGTCCCGTCGCCCCGTCCTC
>NZ_JAMYJY010000011.1:0-55046 GCF_024136985.1 Haloferax sp. AB510 | reverse complement strand
CGGGAGGTCGCTCCGTGCGGACGCTGACGTGGGCCGCCGAGCGCGCCGAGTCGACCGACGACCCGCGGCGGGCGACCGAGTATCTGACCGCCGCGCGCGAAGCCGCCGAGGCTATCTCCGCGCTCGACCGATAAGCGACCGGCGCACCGTCATCGCTCTCGGCGGTTGAAATCGCCATACAGCAGTCCCTCTGTTTCGGAGCCGCGCACTCATTCTCATCGGCGCTTCAGCGGTACTCCGAGCCGACGACCTCGCGGATTCGCTCGGCGGTGACTTGACCGACGCCGCGGACCGCTTTGAGGTCGTCCTCGTTGGCGGTCATCACCGCCTCGACGCTCCCGAACGCTTCGAGCAGGGTCCGCGCCGTGACCGGACCGATGTCGGCGATGGCGGAGACGACGTACTCCTGTTGTTCGTCGAGCGTCTTCGCGCTCTTGCCGCCGTGGACGCTCACGGTGCGCTCGCGGTCCGTCTGCTCGCGGGTGGCGATGGTCGCCAGCATCTCCGCGGTGTCGTCTTCGTCCTCGGTGAACAGCACGCTCACGTTGAAGTCGACCGCGACCGACGACAGCGCCCCGCGAATCGCGCCGGGGTGGATGTTGCGCTCCTCGTAGAGGTCGCGGCCCTCGATGATGAGAAGCGGCCGGGCGTAGTGGCGCGTGAGGTCCGCTACCTGTTCGAATATCGACCGGTCGCCGCCCGTGAGCGTGTCGAGGAAGTCCGAGACGCTCTTTCGCTCGACCGCGACCCGGTCCGAGAGGACGTAATCGCCGACAGCGAGCGTCTCCAGTCGGGTCGTCAGGTCCTCGCGCTTCGAGAGGGTTCGGGCGATGGTGGAGTCGAGTTCGCGCTGGTCGACGACGATTTCGACGGTCTCCTCGTCGTCCGTTCCCGCCGTAGCGACGGTGGCCGGTTCGTCCGACTCGTCGGCTTCGGACTC
The DNA here is from genome assembly GCF_024136985.1 of Haloferax sp. AB510. Classification (NCBI taxonomy): domain Archaea; kingdom Methanobacteriati; phylum Methanobacteriota; class Halobacteria; order Halobacteriales; family Haloferacaceae; genus Haloferax; species Haloferax sp. AB510. The sequence continues at coordinate 54,106 of NZ_JAMYJY010000011.1, read as the reverse complement.
CGGCGAGGGGTCGGTATCCGAGTCGGCCGGGTCGCCGTCCCCATCAGCGGACTCCTCGTCGCCGTCCTCCGCCCGCGCCAACTCCTCGTCAGAGGGGCCGAAGTCGGCGAGGCCGGACTGCCCGTCCGAGTCGGTCGTCGCGGCGGCCGCGGTCTGTCCGTTCGAGGCGGACGACGCGGCGGCCGACGCCCCGTTTGCACCGTTCTCGGTCGCGTCGTCGACCCCCCCGTTTCCGGTGGAACTCCCCGCGTTGCCGCCGGAGTTTCCGTCGTCTCCCGCGAACGCCGAGAGGTCGCGCTGGGAGGGGTCGAGTTCCGCCTCGAGGTCGTCGGCCGCGCCCTTGAGGTCGCGAAGCTCGTTTTGCATCGTCTTCTCGCGGCGGCGCGATATCCAGAAGTACGCCTCGTCGCGGGTGTCCTCCGCGAGGAGGACGACCACGCGGCCGTCGGCCTGCCGGCCGGTCCGACCCTTCCGCTGGATGGACCGGATGGCCGTCGGCACAGGTTCGAAAAAGAGCACGAGGTCGACCTCGGGCACGTCGAGGCCCTCCTCCGCGACGGAGGTCGAGACCAGCACCTCGAACTCGCCGTTTCGGAACTTGTCGAGGGTCTCCTGCTGTTCGTTCTGCGTCATCCCGTCGGAGCCCTCGCGGTCGCCCTGTCCGACGAACCGCCGGACAGAGAAACTCTCCGAGAGGAACTCCGTGAGCGCCTCGGCCGTGTCGCGGGACTCGGTGAAGACGATGACGCGCTCGCCATCCTGAATGCCGAGCGTCTCCGCGAGGAGGATGCGCGTCTTCCTGAACTTCGGGTGGAGGCCGTCGAACGACTCGGCTTTCCGCATCGCCTCGCGGACCTTCGGTTCGGCGACGAGTCGCTGGCTGGCCTTCGACGCGCCCGACGACCGGGCCGCGTTACGCTGGCGCTCGAAGTACCGCCGGACCGACTCGACCGATTGGGTCTCCACGAGTTCGACAGCCCGGCGGAGCTTCATCACCTCCGCGTGCGTGGACATCCCCTTGTAGCCCTCCGACTTGTCCGCGTTCATCAGCCGCTGTAGCTCCGCGCGCATCCGGTTGAGCTTCTTCTGCGAGATATCGGGCTTCGTCGACTTGGTGACGCCCAACTGCTTGAGCTTCTCCAGTCGGTCGGTGATGACCTCGTTGAGGGCGTCGCGTATCTCCAGAATCTCGTCGGGGAGTTGGATACGGTTCCACTCCACGTCCGTGTCGTGGGTGTACTCCGACACGTCGGCGTCCTCCTCGGTCATCACCTCCACGTCGACGATACCGAGGTTCTCACAGACTTCGAGGATGGCCTCCTCGTCGCCACCGGGCGAGGCGCTCATCCCCGTGACGAGCGGGTCTTCGGCGTCGGCGTGGTAGCGCTCTGCGATATAGACGTAAGCGTAGTCGCCGCTCGCGCGGTGGCACTCGTCGAAGGTGAGGTGCGTCACGTCCCGAAGCGAGATGCGGTTGCCGATGAGGTCGTTTTCGATGACCTGCGGCGTGGCGATGACGATCTGGGCCTCCTGCCAGAGCGCGGCTCGGTCGTCGGGCCGAACGTCGCCGGTGAAGACGACGATTTCGTCGTCCGGGACGTTCAGCGCCTCGCGGTAGAAGTCGGCGTGCTGCTGGACGAGCGGCTTCGTCGGCGCGAGGAACAGCGACTTCCCGCCGACGTCGTAGAGTCGTTGGGCCGTGACGAGCAGACTGACGGTCGTCTTCCCGAGACCGGTGGGGAGACAGACCAGCGTGTGGCCGTTGCGCGCGGTACCGGCGAGGCGAATCTGATAGAGCCGTCGCTCGATGAACGACGGCGCGAGTAGCGGGTGGTCCACGTACGCAACGTCCTCGGAGGCCGGCATCGGTGACGATTACTCGTCCTTGCCGATAAGGGTTCGCAGAGCGGGGTGAAAGTAAAGCAGTCCGCCGGTGGAAACCGCGGCGGTCGTTACCCCGCGCTGTCGGCGGTGTCGAGGTCGGGGTCGTCTGGTCGCGCGGACGGGAGCGACGCCCCGAGGAGCGACGCCCACTCGGCGACCTTTTCGTTGTGCGGATTGGACATAGCGCTTCCCCAAGGAGATATACTCTCAACTATCGTATATAACGATTGTGCCGATTCGACGGACGGACTCGTACGCGAGACCGGGGGGTCGGCGTTCCACCGGAAACAACGGGGTCAAAAAATCAGGTCGCGCGAGGAACGCGCTCAGTCTTCGCGGTTGCCGGGGCCCCAAGTGTCCGGGACTTCGATGACGTAGCGGCCGTCCTCGCGGAGGGAGATAATGTACTCGTCGCGGTCGTACAGCTCCATGAGATTGAGCTCGTACTGCCCGGGATTGACGATTTTGATGCTCTCGAACTGGTCGTTGAGCTCCTCGCGGAGCTGGTCTAGGTTGGGTCGGTCGTCGGACGACGGCTCGATGACCGTGCCGTCCGCGTCCGTGGGCGCGTCCTCGGCCGTCTGACCGGCCGCCGCGTCGGGGTCTGGGGGCGCTTCGGACGGCGTCTCGGCCGCCGGACCGCGTCGATTCGCGTCGGCGGCCGCGAGTTCTTCGGGCGTGACGACGTCGCTTCGAGCGCTCTTCTGGGAGTTATCCTCGTCCGTTTCGCGCGCGTTGATTTTACCGGGTGCGCGGTCCGGAGGAGAAGCCGAGTCCGCCGAGCTACTGGGTCGCTCCGTTGCGGACTCACCTCGGGATTCGTTCCGCGACGCTGGGGGCTCCTGCGGATCTGCTCCCGGAGACTCACCGGGCGCGGACGGCCACTCGCCCCAACCGCGGGGTTTGTCTTCGGGTTCACTACCCGCGTCGGCCGCGTCACTTGCGTCGGCCGCGTCGGTCGGCGATGGCTCGTTCTGGGTCGAGTCGGCGGTGTCGCCGGTCTCGGTTCGCTGTGGGGCGTCCGGGTTCGCATTCGCGTTTGCCCAGTCGCTGACGGTCATCGACTCCTCGTCGGTCGCGTCGGGGTGGGACTGCTGCTGCGCGCGGTCTCGGACGGCGTCCGCCGCCGAGGAGGTAAGGTCCCGCGTTCCGGCGCCGCCCGTCGACGGCGTGTCGTCGCTGGCGCTCGCGGGAGCGCTCCCGCTCGACGCGGGCTTGAACTGAAACTTGTTGCCGCCGCAGTTCGGGCACCCCGAGAGCATCTCCTTCGAGCCGTCGGGGAACACCTTACCGCACGTGGTGCATTGATGTGGCATTGATGGATGTTGGCGCCGGATGGCGCGTGAGGGCGTTCGTGGTGCCCCCTACTTTCGCGAGACGAGCGCGCTGATGAGATTCTCGTCCTTGTGAAGCGTCTGAATCTGGTTCGCGGGACCAATGACGGTGAGCTTCTGGGTCGACTGTCGGCCCATGAGTCGGTCGAGGAAGCTCTGGTCTGCAGTCTGCGAACGCGGATACGTCTCGATCTCGATTCCGTTGAACTCGTCGGGGCTTATCTCGGCCATCGTGACCTCGATGAGCTTCGACTCCTCGTCGGGCGAAAGGCCCTCCTCGAGGATGACGATGTTGCCGTCGCGGACGCCGTCGAGGATGAGCCGAATCTTCTCCATGCTCGTGAGGTTTGCCATCCGATTCCCGCTGAAGAGGTCTATCTGGACCCCGTCGGAGCCGTTGTCGGAGGCGGTTGCTTCAGGCATGGTGAATCACGCGAAGTACTCCGCGATTTTGGCGTACACTTCGTCCATGTTCTCCCCTTCGAGCGCCGACAACTCGACTGTTTCGTGCTGTGGGTACGCGTTCGCGATGCGCTCGACGTTCGAATCTTCGAGGTCGATCTTGTTCGCGAAGATGAGCACGGGCAGGTCCTGGCTCTCGATGATGCCGATGAGCATCGTGTTGACCTGCGATATCGGGTCCTTCGTGCTGTCGAGCACGTAGATGACGCCGTCGACGTCCTCGCGGAGCCAGTGCATGGCCTCCGCGACGCCCTCGGTCGCCTCACGGGACCGGCGGACGGCGTCGTCTTTCTCCATGTCGTGTTCGAGGAACTCTTTGTAATCGACCTTCGTCGTGACACCCGGCGTGTCGACGATGTCGATGGTGACTTTCTTGCCGTTCCGCTCGATTTCGACGTTCTCTTTCCGCCTGGCGCGGCGAGTCTCGTGAGGGATGTGGCTCTCGGGACCGATGGCGTCACCAGTCCAGTCACGGGCGATACGGTTTGCGAGAGTCGTCTTCCCGGCGTTGGGCGGGCCATATATACCGATCCGCTTCGGCTCGCTCTCCGAAAAGAGCCGGTCGACGACTCGTGAGATGCTGTCTCTTAAATCTGTGAGCAGTCCCATCCTGGGCCTCCCGCACCTCCCGAACGCGTCGTGGAGGGCGTATGGAGGTATCACCCAACCGGACTCACTTAAGCACTACGTCAGACACCAGTCACGTGGGAGACAGGACGACAGAAAGGAACGTCGTGGACAGCGGTCGCGACGGACCGACGCGAGCGGTTCAGAGACGAACGACGAATGAGCGTTCAGCCGCAGCGTACCGAGCGGTCGAACGCGGCCGACCGACCGCCGACAGGGTTCACACGCCGGGACACCCGCTCTTCCAATTGCTACTTCGGGCGTACACGTGTGCGTGCTGAAGAGATTCCTACCGGGAAGTCCACCTGTCTCGCGAAGTCCGTGCCTCGTAACCCCGTCCGTTTCGTCTGCGGGCCGATCCGTGGATATCAGTCGGTCAGTTGGTCAGTCGGGTGAGCACGGACCGAACAGGACGAACCACCCAATGGACCAACAGTATGGGCCGATCGACACGAACAGTAACCACGCGGTCCGGGTTCGGACTCGCGTCGGGGGTCGAGGTAGAGGCCCGCTTCGACGGAGGTGAACATCTCGTCTCGGGACACCCCCACCCCTTCGTTTCGGGTGGAACGGCCCGAAGGGGTGGGTGGGGGGAGACCGCTAGACGGCGGTCGGACGTTAATTCTATTCTAGGGGAGTACGATAATATCTCTTTTTGCCCCAGTACGGTTACGGTATGCGAATATGCGTGATAAAACTATCCCTATGTAAAGGCCACCGAGACCCCCTCCCTCCCCTCTCACGTCTCCACCCGAAACGAAGGGGTGTGGGGCATTCGAGGCCCAGGGGTTTCCCGTCGAACTGGAGATCGACCACTTAATTGCATAGGAAACGGAGGGGTTAGACCGGCCGCAAAATCGATCTCGCCTCAGATTTCACCGAAATCGTGTTTCGGCCGTCTCCACACGAAACAAGGGGGTCACCAGCACCAATTTTTCTCATCGGACACCTACTCGACTCCGACTTCCACTCCATCGACGCGGACCGGTGGGGCTCGTGCCGACTGGAGATTTGGTGCAGAGTCGACCGGGAGTCCAGTGTACGACTGTCGTTCGTCCAAACCTACCGCCGCCGTTCGGAGTCGCGACACGGCCCGCGGTTCGACTCGACAGAGCGCGATTGTTCGAACCGACGCGTTTCAATTCGACGGGACCGTTGCTAGTCCTCACCGTCCAGCCGTCCGATCGTCCAACAGTCCGATCGTCCAACAGTTCGACCGACTCTGCCCGCTGACTGCTCGCCGACTCTGTCCGATTGCGCTCTCCGATCGACTCGAACTACTCCCCTTCATCCGAACCTCCTCTCACCTATCTTTGACTCCCGCCCCTGGTTTCGACTCCGAGACGTTCAACTCCCGGTGTCGATACGACCGCCGACCACATGATGACGATCCCACGATGACGACCCCATCGACTGACCACTCCAGTCCCGCTTTCGAACTGGAGTCACAGAATCTTCGCTTCCGATCGAGTCGGAGTCGTTCGTGTTGAAACGGTCCCGTCCGGCCGAGTTCGGGTCGAACGACGGTAGACAAGTCGGAGAAGTAAGATTTTTGTACCGACTGTTCGTTTGGTTCCTTTGCATCATCTGGAATCGCCTTTTTCGGCGTGATGCGTAGATGCCGGCTATCACCGGCTTCACGCACCTTATGCGCCGCTGCGGGCGACTATTCCACTTGAAACAAAGGGGTATTCACGATGGACGAGGAAGAGAATCCGCGAGGCGGAATACGAGGGGAAGTCGGGAACAGCACGTCGGACGACAGCGCCATCGACGACGACTCCGGCGATGCATCCAGTACCGACGCGTCCGCTGACGATGCGTCCACCGGAGCATCGACAGCCGCCGCCGAGGACGACGTCTCCCCCGAAGACATCGACATTCAGGCGAGCATCGGTCCCGACGCCGACGCCCCCGACGAAGACCTCGACCAGCACAAAGACCCCGACGTCGGTCTCGACAAGGTCGTTCTCAACGACGACGAGGAGTCCAAGGGCCTGTTCGACGACCTCCTCGCCGGCGAGCCGATTTTCGAGAACAAGGAAGTCCTTCGCCCGTCGTACACGCCGCACGAACTCCCCCACCGGACCGACCAGATAAACCAGATGGCGACGATTCTCGTCTCCGCCCTGCGCGGGGAGACGCCGTCGAACATCCTCATCTACGGGAAGACGGGAACCGGGAAGACCGCGAGCGCGAAGTTCGTCAGCCAGGAACTCGAATCCACCTCCCAGAAGTACGACGTACCTTGCGAGGTCGAGTACATCAACTGCGAGGTGACGGACACGCAGTACCGCGTGCTCGCGCAGTTGGCGAACAAGTTCATCGAGAAGAACGTCGAGCGCATCGAGGCCGAACAGGAACGCCTCGACGGGATGCGCACGCGGGCGACGGAAGACCCCAACGCCCTCGAAGATACGCCCTACGACTCCATCGCCGAGATAGACGAGCGCGCGGCGGAACTCGACGACGACGCCGACGAGATGGAGACGGTACCGATGACCGGGTGGCCGACCGACCGCGTCTACACGACGTTCTTCGACGCCGTCGACTACAAGGAGCGTGTGGTCGTCATCATGCTCGACGAAATCGACAAACTGGTCGAAAAGTCGGGCGACGACACGCTCTACAACCTCTCGCGGATGAACTCCGAACTCGACAACTCCCGAATCTCCATCATGGGCATCTCGAACGACCTGAAGTTCACCGACTTCCTCGACCCCCGGGTCAAGTCGAGCCTCGGCGAGGAGGAAATCGTCTTCCCGCCGTACGACGCCAACCAGCTCCGCGACATCCTCCAGCACCGCGCCGACGTGGCGTTCAAGCCCGGCGCGCTCACCGACGACGTGATTCCGCTGTGCGCCGCGTTCGCCGCGCAGGAACACGGCGACGCCCGGCGCGCACTCGACCTACTCCGCACGGCCGGCGAACTCGCGGAGCGCGGGCAGGCCGACACCGTCGAGGAGGCCCACGTCCGGCAGGCGCAGGACAAAATCGAACTCGACCGCGTGGTCGAGGTCGTCCGTACCCTCCCCACGCAGTCGAAAATTGTCCTCTTCGCCATCATCCTCCTGGAGAAAAACGGCGTCCGCAACATCAACACCGGCGAGGTGTTCAACATCTACAAGCGCCTCTGCGAGGAGATTGATGCCGACGTACTGACTCAGCGCCGCGTCACCGACCTCATCTCGGAACTCGACATGCTCGGCATCGTCAACGCCGTCGTCGTCTCGAAGGGTCGCTACGGCCGGACCAAGGAAATCAGCCTCTCTGTCCCCATCGACGAGACCGAGGCCGTCCTGCTGACGGACTCCCGACTCGGCGACATCGAGAGCGCACAGCCGTTCGTGCAGGCGCGGTTCGACAACTGAAGAACGAAATTCGAAATTCCGACTCTGTTACTGCACTCGCGTCACGCCGCGAGCGCGCCGGCTCGCATCGGTGTCTCCGATGGTTCCGATAGCTCCGATGGTTCCGATAGCTCCGATGGCTCGACCTGAAGCGGTGCCGTCGGTGCGTCGGCAGCCGTCGCCTCAATCGTCGTCACGTCGTCGGTCGCCGTGTCGTCAGGCATCACGTCAACAGACTCGACAGGCTCGACGGAGTCGAAAGAGACGGGCGCGACCGGCGTCGTCGTCGCCATCGAGTTGGCGAGCGTCAGGCGGACCCAGCCGAGAAGCGGGATGCGGACCCGCGCGACGCCTTGAATCCACTCGGGTCGGACCGGGTCGGCGATGCCGCTCACCTGGTCGTACCGCGGGTTGTTGTCGCCTTTCGTGATGAAGCCGGCGTAGTCGGCGGGGCAGTTGGCGAGTTCCCGGCAGTTGTTGGCGGACATGTACTCGGGATTCGCCCGGTCGTACCAGTTCTCTCCTTCGTCGACCCAGAACATCGCTCGGTGGATAATCGGGGGCCCTGCCGATCCGGGGTCGTCGTAGACGATGACGCTACCTGGCCCGCCGAACTTCCGGTAGTCGACTTCGGCACCGGTCTCAGCCGTGACGACAGCGGTTCCCTCGACGGATGCGTCCGGGGCGAATCGTTCCGGTCCCGTGATGAACACGAGGTCGCCTTTGTGCATGTGCGGTTCCATGCTCCCGCTTTCGACGGCGACCATCGGTGGCCACACGCCGCTCACCGCGAACAGGAGCAACCCGACGGCCAACACGGCGAGCGCGCTCGTCAGGACTTCGCGGACGAACAGAAGCGGCCCCTCCTCTGCCGTCCGGAGCCGAGTTAGTACGCCTTCGTCGGAGGCGGGACCGCGCCGCGGGTCGGGGGAGGGCGGGCGACCGTCGTCGTCACTCATCACTCCCAGTTTACCCGGACTGGGTTTCAACGTTCTGGGTTTCGGCATCCTTTTTGCCGCGTGTCGCACACTCCAGGTGTGCCACTGGAGACGCCGGCGCGCATCGTCCGGGCGCTCGTCGGTCGCGGCTACAACGCCGAACGCGAGGCCGTGACCCTCATCGCCGGCTCCGACGACCCCGCCAGCACCCTCGCCCGCGTCGTCGAAGCCGTTCCGGACGACGCGCTTCGCATCACCGCCGACCACGTCCGCGAGGTGCTCGCGTCCGCCCCCGCCGCGGACCCACCGGGAACGGAATCGACCGGCCCGGCCGCCGCGCAGGCTGCCGACGCCGACGCGTCTTCCACCGCCGAGCCAGACCCCCCTGTTTCCGCTGCAACATCGCACGACAACGCGGACCACACCGCTCAATCGGCTCCAGCCGAAGCCGAGGGTGGGCCGACCGGACGGAACGTCGACCCGGCGCTTCGGTCCCTCGAAATCGCCAACGACATGACCGGCCAGTCGACGGGCACCGGCGAGTACGACGACTTCGTGAAGGTGTTCCGCGACCGCTACGAGAAGCTCTCGAAGATGCTTCGCGGGCGCGTCAACCACCGTCCCGCGAAGGCCATCTCGAAGATGTCCGGCGGCGAGGACGCGGAACTCATCGGCCTCGTCGACGACGTTCGCTCCACCAAGAGCGGCCACTGGATTATCGACCTCGAGGACACGACGGGAACGTTCCCCTGTCTCGTGATGAAGGACAAAGACATCGCGAGCTACGTCGACGAACTCCTCATGGACGAGTGCATCGCGGTACAGGGGACGCTTTCGGGCGACGCGGGTATCCTCTTCGTCGACTCGATGCACTTCCCCGACGTGCCGCGGAGCCACCGCGCCAACACCGCCGACAGAGACGTGCAGGCGGCGCTCATCTCGGACGTACACGTCGGCAGTCAGGAGTTCATGGCCGGCGCGTGGAATCGATTCGCCGACTGGCTCCACACCGAGGAGGCAGAGCGCATCGAGTACCTCCTCATCGCCGGCGACATGGTCGAGGGCGTCGGCGTCTACCCGAATCAGGACGAGGAACTCGACGTCATCGACATCTACGAGCAGTACGAGGCGTTCTCGGAGCACCTCAAATCAGTGCCCGGCGACCTCGACATCGTGATGATTCCGGGCAACCACGACGCGGTCCGACTCGCGGAGCCCCAGCCCGGCTTCGACGACGAACTCCGCGACATCATGTCGGCCCACGACGCTCGTATTACGAGCAATCCCTCGATGGTCACGCTCGAAGGCGTCAACGTCCTCATGTACCACGGCGTCTCACTTGACGAGGTCATCGCCGAGCTACCGGCCGATAAGGCGAGCTACGACGAGCCACACAAGGCGATGTACCAGCTCCTGAAGAAGCGCCACGTCGCGCCGCAGTTCGGGGGTCACACCCGCCTCGCGCCCGAGGAACTCGACTACCTCGTCATGGAGGACGTGCCCGACATCTTCCACACCGGCCACGTCCACAAGCTCGGCTGGGGCAAGTACCACAACGTCCTCGCGGTCAACTCCGGTTGCTGGCAGGCCCAGACCGACTTCCAGAAGTCCGTCAACATCGACCCCGACGCCGGGTACGCCCCCATCGTCGACCTCGACACGCTGAACATGACCGTCCGGAAGTTCTCCTGAGTCGGCGACCGTTTCGCTCCTGACGACCGTCCGACCCGGCGACCGTTCTCCCGCCCAGGATGTACCCTGATAGCACGCCGGATGTGCGGCGGTCGGGACCATTCCGCCGTCGCTTTTTATCCGCGACGCGCGCAGAACCGGTGATGACTGACGACGCGCTGTTCGACGCGACGAGCCTGAACGACCTGTCGCTCGCTAACCGGACCGGGTTGGCACCGATGACGCGTATCAGCGCCACCGACGAGGGGTTGGCGACGAACGAGATGGCCCACTACTACCGGAAGTTCGCCGACGGCGGCTTCGGCTTTCTCGTCACCGAGGGCGTCTACACGGACGACGCGTACAGTCAGGGCTATCTGAACCAGCCGGGGCTCGTCACCGACGACCACGTCGAGGCGTGGACGAACGTCACGGACGCCGTCCACGAGGTCGACACGCCGATTTTCGCGCAGTTGATGCACGCCGGGGCGCAGTCGCAGGGGAACCCCCATCTCGACGGCGATCGGACGCTCGCGCCTTCCGCGGTCCAGCCCGACGGCCAGAAGGCCGAAGCCTACGGCGGCAGCGGCGAGTTCGCCGTCCCGAAGTCGGCTGACGAGGCGGACCTCGAAACCGTCCGGGAGGGCTTCGTCCGGGCGGCGAGGAACGCGGTCGAAGCCGGCTTCGACGGCGTGGAACTCCACGGCGCGAACGGCTACCTCCTCAACGAGTTCCTCGCGGCGGACGCGAACCGGCGTGACGACGAGTACGGCGGCGGTCCCGAGTCTCGGGTCAAATACCCCGCGGAGGTCCTTTCGGCAGTCGCCGACGCGGTCCCCGAGGAGTTCGTCGTCGGTATCCGCGTCTCACAGGAGAAAGTGACCGACGGCGACTACGAGTGGCCAGAAGGCGAGGACGCGGCCGCGGTCTTCTTCGAGGAGCTGTCGGCGGTCGGAGCCGACTACGTCCACACGACCGAGACCGACGCGACCAGCCCGACCTTCGGCGCGGACGGCCCGTCGCTCGCCGAAGCCGCCGCCGAGTACGTCACGGACGACACGGTCGTTATCGCTAACGGCGGTCTCGGCGACCCCGACGCGGCGCGTACCGCCGTCGACGCCGGCGCGGACCTGTTCACGTTGGGGACGAGCGCGCTCGCCAACCCGGACTGGCCGGCGCGCGTGGCCGCCGGAGACGACCTCGACGCGTTCAACCCGGCGAAGTTCCTCGCGCCGACCGCCGGGCTCTCGGACCACGAGATCCCGTCTGAACCGCCGCTCGCGGACGACTGACGCGCCCTCGACACGGGGCTCTCTGACGCCGAACCGGCGGCTGAACCCCTTCGCTTCCACTCGAACTCCTGTTTTTGCGGCGTCCCGGAGCGCCCTGTTTTCGAACTCCGCGACGCCGATTCGACTACCCGAGGGTCACGTCGAGGTAGAGCATCACGATGACGCCGACCATCGTCCCGAACGTCGCCACGCGCTCGTGGCCGTTCGAGTGCGTCTCGGGGACGATTTCGTCGGAGATGACGAACAGCATCGCGCCGGCGGCAAAGCCCATCGCGTAGGGAAGCAGCGCCGAGGCGTACTGGATGGCCCACGCGCCGAAGACGGCGAGCGGAATCTCCACGAGGCCGGCGCGGATGCCCGCGAACGTCGCGTAGGTCGTGTTTCGGAGGCCGGCGTTGACGGCGGCGATGGAGACTGCCAGCCCCTCGGGAATGTTCTGGATGCCGATGGCGAGCATCAGCGGGATTGCCGTCCCGAGGTCGCCGGAGCCGAAGCCGACCCCGACGGCGAGGCCCTCGGGCATGTTGTGGATGGTGATGGCGATGATAAAGAGGACGACCGAAGCCATCTTCTTCTCCGTTTCAGGGGCGTCCAGCCGTGTCTTCCCGGTCACGAGGATGTGGACGTGCGGAATCCACAGGTCCGCTTGGTCGAGGACGACGACCCCGATGACGAAACCGACGAGGACGGGAATCGGATTCCCGCCCGCCGCCTCGATACCGGGGAGGATGAGGCTCGTGAAACTCGCGGCGAGCATCACACCGGCCGCGAAGCCGAGGAGCGTGTCGAGCGAGCGCTTCGACGGGTCGCGCCAGATGAGAATGAGAAGTGCGCCCAGCATGTTCATGCCGGCGATGACGATGCCGCCGAGGAGACCCTGCATCACCGGACTCGACCCGGCGAGTGAGACGAACAGCTCTTCCACCGCGGTCACGGTCGTCTCACTCCCGGCGGTCGGTTTCCGTGTCGGTCGATCATGGGCCACCAAACGAGAGGGAGGTATGTATGCCCTCCGTCGGCTCTCGCCGACCGCTCTCTCGTTGCGCGCGACGGGAGCGAACTGGGTGGCCGCGACCCGCGGGCAGGACTATTCCGTCTCGTCGAGAACGTACCGGACCGTCGGCGACCCCTCGAACCGCGGGCCGTGACCGACCCGGTCGAAGCCGACGTGCTCGACCGCCTCGCACAGCGGGGCCTCGGATTCGAGGACGAGCACCTCCACCGGCAGGTCCTCGGCGCTGGCGAAGCGGAGCGGCTCTTCGAGCAGCCGCCGCACCGCCGGCTCGGTGCCGCCGAGTCGAGTGACGTGGACGACGCCGTCGCGGACGTCGAAGCCGACGAACCCGAGCACCGGCTCGTCGTCCGCCGGCGCGTCGACGTTCGGGTCAGAGCCCGTGTCGGCGGTGGCGAGGCGGACCGTCCGGTCGCGTATCAGCCGACGCATCGCCCGTATCGGCGCGTCGGCGACGGCGGCGAGCGCCTCGGCGTCGGTGTCCACGGCGTCTCTGACATCCATACCTGAACGTACCGCGGCTTCGGTGATAAATCTCCGCACGCGAGGCGGCGGTACGAGCCGTCTCGTCCCCGGATTCGCGGGTGACGGCAACGGTTGAACCGGAGGACATAGTTATACGTCCCCCCGCGTTAGCCCCTCGCATGTTTACCAACGAAGCCCCGAAGCGACGCGACGCACCGGAGGGACGATGCGCGTAGTCGCGAAGTTCGGCGGCACCTCGCTCGGTAGCGGCGACCGAATCAATCGCGCCGCCGACTCCATCGCCGCGGCCGTCGAACACGGCCACGAAATCGCCGTCGTCGCCTCCGCGATGGGCTCGACGACCGACGACCTCCTCGACGAAATCAAGTTCGAGGCCGACGACCGCGACCGCGCGGAAATCGTCTCGATGGGCGAGCGGACCAGCGTGCGCATGCTCAAGGCGGCGCTGGCCGCCCGCGGCGTCAACGCCCTGTTCGTCGAACCCGGCACCGACGAGTGGCCGGTCATCACGAACGACCTCGGTGAGGTCGACGTCGAGGCGACCCGAGAGCGGGCCGCGAAGCTCGCCGCCGAACTCGACGGCGTCGTCCCGGTCATCACCGGCTTCCTCGCGCAGAACCACGACGGCGAAATCACGACGCTCGGCCGCGGCGGTTCCGACACCTCCGCCGTGATGCTCGGCAACTACATGGACGCCGACGAGGTCGTCATCGTGACCGACGTGGAGGGCGTCATGACCGGCGACCCGCGCGTCGTCGAGGGCGCGCGCAACGTCGGTCGCATCACCGTCGACGAGCTCCGGAATCTCTCGTTCCGCGGAGCAGAAGTCGTCGCGCCGTCCGCGCTCTCGTACAAGGACGCGGCACTCGACGTTCGCGTCGTCCACTACCAGCACGGCGACCTGCTCACCGGCGGGACGCTCATCGAAGGGGAGTTCCACAACCTCATCGACATGCAGGAAGAGCCCCTCGCGTGTCTCACCGTCGCCGGGCGGGCGATTCGTAACCGACCGGGCATCCTCGCGGACCTCTCGACGGCGCTCCGAGACGAGGACATCAACGTCGACTCGGTCGCCTCCGGGATGGACTCTATCACGTTCTACATCCTCGAAGAGGACTCAGACCGGGCCGAGGCCGTCCTCCACGACCGCGTCGTCGCCGACGACGCGCTGTCGTCGGTCACCGTCGAAGACGACATCGCCGTCATCCGCGTCACCGGTGGCGAACTTCCGAACCGCCCCGGAGTAATCTTCGACATCGTCCAACCGCTGTCCGAGGCCGGCATCAACATCCACGACGCCATCACCTCCGCGACCTCCGTCGCCATCTTCGTGGCGTGGGACGACCGCGAAGAGACCCTCGGCATCATCCAAGACGAGTTCTGAGTTCGGTTTCAGTTCCTCTTGACGCTGTTTTCACGCGCTCGCGTCCCCGCCAGCGACGCCGAACAGCCGGTGGTACGCGACGGTCGCCGAGGTCGCTTCGTGGCGAGAGCGGAACAGCTGGCGACACCGATGTACACTCCCGTCCACGAGCGCCGAAAACCGGCCGTCGTCCCTCGATTTTCCGCCTGCAGATTACTTCACATTCGCGGGCCTATTGCGGGCATGAAATCGTACAAGGCGAAGATGGTCGAGCCCATCGAACTCCCCTCGCGCGAGGAGCGCGAGGCCGCCCTCGAACGGGCCGGCTACAACGCGTTCAACCTCGACGCCCGCGACGTGTATATCGACCTCCTGACCGATTCGGGGACGGGCACCATGTCCGCAGAGCAGTGGGCGGCGATGATTCGCGGCGACGAGGCCTACGCCGGAAGCGAGTCGTTCGCCCGACTCGCGGCGTCGGTCCGCGACGTGATGGGCTTCGAGCACGTCGTGCCGACCCATCAGGGTCGCGGGGCGGAGAACGTCCTCTACGGCGTCCTCTTGGAGGACGGCGACGTGGTACCGAACAACTCGCACTTCGATACGACCCGCGCCCACATCGTCAATCAGGGTGCGGAACCGGTCGACTGCCCGTCGCCAGCCTCTCGGGACCCCAACTCGACGGAGACGTTCAAGGGTAACTTCGACATCGACGCGGGCTACGCGCTCGTCGAGGAGGTCGGCGCCGACGCGATTCCCGTCGTCGTCCTCACCATCACGAACAACTCCGTCGCCGGCCAGCCGGTCTCGATGGCGAACATCCGCGCCACCGCCGAGTTCGCCCGCGACATCGACGCCATGTTCGTCATCGACGCCTGCCGGTTCGCCGAGAACGCCCACTTCATCAAGACCCACGAGGCGGGCTACGAGAACCACTCGGTCGCCGAAATCGCCCGCGCGCAGTTCGAACACGCCGACGCCATCACGATGTCCGGCAAGAAGGACGCGCTCGTCAATATCGGCGGCTTCGCCGCGATGCGCGACGAGACGGTGTTCGAACACGCGAAACAGCGAGCCATCCTCTACGAGGGCTTTCCCACCTACGGCGGCCTCTCGGGCCGCGACATCGAGGCGATGGCCGTCGGCCTCCGCGAGGCCGTCACGCCGCCGTACGTGTCCGACCGCGTCGAGCAGGTGGCCGAACTGGGCGACCTCCTCGTCGAGGCCGGCGTCCCCGTCTACCAGCCGACCGGCGGGCACGCGGTCTATCTCGACGCCGGCGAGGTGTTCCCGCACATCCCGAAAGACGAGTTCCCCGGACAGGAACTCGTCTGTGCGCTCTACCTCGAAGGCGGCGTCCGCGGCGTCGAACTCGGCGGCTTCGCGTTCCCCGGCACCGACCGCCCGGACCTCGTGCGCCTCGCGCTCCCGCGGCGTACGTACAGCCGCGAACACCTCGAACACGTCGCCGAGACGGCCGCGAAGGTGATGGACTCCGCCGGCGAGTACGGCGGCCTCGAAATCGTCGAGGAGCCACCGATGAAGGAGCTTCGCCACTTCTCGGCGCGGCTCGAACCGGTGTCGAACTGACGGCCTCAGGATAGCTACTCGATTTTTCCGGATCTGTTGAAATACTCGGATTTTTGATAGAATCCGCGTGACACATACAGAGCGTGTATGCAGCAACTGCTGCGCTCTCTATCACCGGAGGTCGGTTAATGGTCTAATAGAAAGAAACTGTGTACGCCTCAGTTGGACACCACGTGTCTGAGTAAATACGCTCGTGAGTTACAACCCGCTGATTGCGATTCCACCACCGTATAATATAATCAGCAGACCGGCGGCTCGACCAAGCATTATGGAGTCTTCACTCATCTCGACGTCAGCTGCACTTTGTTTGGTCCCCATCGTTCTCGAGGCGCGCCTGATTTTGTCTACAAGAGGGTGGTTCACAACGGCTAACGCACCCATCGCCGCGATTGCAAGCCCGATCCCGAGCCGGAGAAAATCGGCCATAGAGGTACCCAACAGGCAGTCGTATGAATATTTTGCCACTTGGCATACACTTCCACCCCCTTCCGTGAGGACTACCTACTCCATATCCACCACTCGGTACAGCCAATGATGGCAACGTACTGATAGCCGATACGCGCTCTGTATTCAGCACGACCACAGAAACCTCACCGATCACTCTCAAGAGCGGCGTGACACAGACAGAGGGTGAGTTCAGCAGGTGAATGTCTGTTCATTCGGTTCTTTTAGCTATGAAGCAGTCTGTAGATAGATACATCTGCCCGCAGGAGATAAAGTCTCAACTACAATGCAAATCTCAAAGAGAAGGGTATTACAAATCTTGTCAAGTGTTCTAATCGGTTTGTCGGGGTGTCTTAATTCTCAGACTGAGCAAAGTACCGCTCCAGAGAGGCGGAATACGTCAAACGAGATGAACGTGCAGGTACTAGTTAGTAATGAGACAAGCGAATATTTTCAGGGCGATCTAGTCGTTCTTGATCAGTACATGAGCGAAGTGTTGGGTAGTGATGGAAACGGCTGGGAAGCTCAGGAATCAGTTAGTTATGAAGAAACTCTCGACCGAACTAGGAGTGAAAAGCTCACTGCTAAGGTTTATCTACAAAAAAATTCCACGACAGAACTGTTTCAAGCTGAACTTGGGCCGGATACGAAGTCTGATTCAGTGAGAATTCTCGTGAATATCACAAATGGTCCAAAAGTTAGTTTTTCACTGGAATGAAAATCAATTATCTCTTCAATACTTAATATCGAGACCAGCGGGGTCAAGTGACCGACTTGCGCCCTGAGTTCAGCACGCCCACAGAGACCTCCCCAAATCCTGTCAGAAGCAGCGTGCTGAACTCAGAGGATGAGTCTCGCAAATAGATAGTCAATTCAATATTCTAACAATATTTATTTGCAAAGCATACCAATTGAGATGAGTTACAGAAAATGAAAAAGTCCCACACGTTGGTTCTCTTCATTGGCATACTATTTCTGGCTACATTTTTCATCCCTGACTCCCCGTACAGCCCTTCTGTACACAGTGAAGCGTCTCCATCCGCTCCCGACCGCCCAACTCAATTAACCGAGTCGAGCGTCCAGACTTATGCAGTCAAATACGAGGAGCGGTTGCTTCACAACGAACTTATTCAGTCACGTGGGCTGACCCGCGATAGGGGCGATAAGATAATCAGCGAATGTACTGTGACTGAGTTAGAAAGACGGTCGTCCTCAGAGTTTGCCGTCAACATGAGTTGCCACGGAGAAATAAAAGACATCTACAGAATCATCCAACCAACTGACTTCAGTTACGAGGTTACATATCTTATTACACCGGAGTCAACTGAGGAACTTTCAATTCGGGGGTATCCTCTTGAAGGGAGTCGATATCTCAGAGAGCCATATTGATTTTTGTAATGTTGTGTCACTCAATGACCGACTTGCGCCCTCTATGCAGTACGGCCTCAACAAGCTATCAGTGACTGAGGATTTCAACAGAGCCATTTTTCCCTACTTCCCCTCGTACAGCCGACTCGCTAACCGCTCCGGCAGGCCGACCTCGCGCACGCGCTCTGCGACGCGGTCGATGTCGTAGTTGACGCGCTCGGCTTTGATTTCCATCGCGTCGAGGTCGGCGACCGCGTAGGCCGCCCGCGGGTCGCCGTCGCGGGGCTGGCCGACGCTTCCGGGATTCAGGACGATTCCGTCGTCGTAGATACGGTGGCCCTGCACGTGGGTGTGACCCAACACCAGCAGGTCCTCGCCGTCGAGGAGCGACGGCGAGAAGTCGTCGGGATAGGTGTAGCGGTCGGGGTGGTCGGGGTGACCGTGGGCGAGTTTGACCCGGCCGTCGGCAAGGGTGCGTGTCTTCGGAAGCCCGGAGAGCCACTCCATCGACGCCGGCGACAGCGCGTCGCGGGCGTAGTCGACTCCCGCGGCCGCCATGCTGTTGAAGCGGAAGCCGGTCCCCGACGTGACCGCACGGTCGTGGTTCCCCGAGACCGTCGGCACGTCCCGCTCGATGAGTTCGGACACGCACTCGTCGGGCCAGGGGTTGTAGCCGACCACGTCGCCGGCGCAGACCAGCCCGTCGACCGGCGGCATCGATTCGAGCACCGCGTCGAGTGCCGGGAGGTTCCCGTGCACGTCCGAGATGACGCCCAGACGCATGGCTCGGTGTACGGTGTCGCGGCTGAAAAACCTCGGGCCGAGGTGGCTCGTACGACAGCGCGTCCGCCCGCGGCGAGACGCCGAAGTCGCGTTATTCGCCGTTGTAGAAGGCGGTCTCGACCGCGTCGCCGACGGTCGCGGCGGCGGCGCAGACGGCGTGTTCGAACTCGTGATCGTACAGTTCGCGGGCCGCGTCGGCCGCGGTCTCGGCGTCGAGGTCGAACGCGCGCGGGTCGTCTTCCTCGTAGGTCGCCACGAGTGTGGGTTCGGTGACGGCTTCCACGACGAGCGCGTCCTTGCGGACGATTCCGATGAACGCCTCGTCGTCGCCGACGACGCCCGCGATTCGAGGCGTGTCGTAGTCGTCTTTCTCGTAGTCGAGCGCGAGCAGAATCTCGGCGAGGGCGTCGCGGGGTGGGTAGCCGAGGTCGAGTTTCTCCGCGATGGGGTCGACCTGCGAGCCGTTGCCGACGACGACGTAATCGCCGCCCTCGCGGACGCAGTTGTAGGCGATGTAGGGGTTGTCGGTCTCGGGGGCGTCGGGCGTTGGCCCGACGGTCAGGGTGCCGTCCCGGTCGACGACCTGTCGATTCGGGAAGGACCGAGAGGAGACGCGATACGCACCGATTCCGGGGCCAACGACGACGAAACGTCCGACGTACATACACGAGAGTGGATAGAATAGGGGCAAATAGTTGGCGGTTTATGCACGTCTGTCCGTCACCATGGCATAAAATCGCACGGCGGAATCGACACGCAACGTTTACAAATACCCGCGAAGTACGAACTGATGCGAAGTCCCATGGGGTAGTGGCCAATCCTGTTGCCTTCTGGGGGCAACGACCCAGGTTCGAATCCTGGTGGGACTACTTCTCCGATTCTCACGCTCTTTGAGGCCGCGCCGTCCCCTGTTCTCCAGTTGAAACGAAGGGGTAGGTTTCAGAAACCAAAGGGGTCCGTTTCGAGTGGAATTCTCCAGCACGTGATTCTCAAACCCTCGAATTCGGACGATACAGGCCGCGAAAACTGATTAGCGTTCGACCGCGAGGAGCGCCACTCGTTCTTTGACCAGCACCGGGAGGTCGCCGTCGGCGACGTTCAACTCCGTCTCGCCCACGCCGAACACGTCGCGTACGAGGCTCTCGTCGTAGTCGCCGAGAGTCTCTGCGGGTTCGAGGTCGAGCCGGTCGAACAGCGCGGCCTCGGCGTCGGCCTCGTCGCCGCCGTCGACGAGAATCACGACGGGGAGCGTCCCCTCCGAGACGCCGATTTCGAACGCGCGGTTGATCTGCCGGCGGCCGCTGGCGTAGAGGAGGATTTCGACGGCCCGGTCGCGGGCGATTTCGTTGCCGCGGCCGATGGCTCGGTCGGCGAGTGCGGTCGCCCGTTCGAGGTGCTCGCGGTCCACGATGTACCGAGCGTCGAACGCCTGCACCGTCGCGCCCGTCTCGTCGGCTACCTCGCCGACGACCGCGATGAACGAATCGAGGTCCGAGACGGTCGCCTCGGCTTCGACGAGCCTCATTCGAAATCACCCAGACTGGCCTGCTGGTCGGCGCGCTCTTTGGCCGTCTCGAAGCCGGCGTCGTCGGGGACGGCGTCGTCCGGCGCGTCGCCTTCGTCCACCTCGTCCATCGACGGGTTCTTTCGACCTGCGGCTTCGAGAATGTTCTGGGCCGTCTTCCTGCGACCACGGAGAGCGGCGAGGATGCGCGACTTGTCGGCCTCGCGGAGGTCGGCCCGACTCTCGACGCCGGCCTCGAACAGCCGACGGGCGCGCTTTCGGCCGACGCCGCGGACGCCGGCGAGGTCGAGCAGTTCCTCGCGGACGCCGTACTCGACGCGCTTTTTCGCCTCGCGGACCGCGTACACCGAATCGAGGTCGAGTTCGGAGGCGAGTCGCTCGGCCGCACCGAGGAGCCACTCGGCGGTCTCGACCTTCCCGCGGATGTCGCCGGGGCCGACGCCGTAGCGCTCGGTGATGCGGTCCTCGTCCACCTCGCCGACCCAGTCTTCGAGGAGTTTCGCGGTCTTCAGCGCCGACAGCCAGTCTTCGAACGCCACGTCCTCGTACTCCGAGGGAACGCGCCCGAGGAACTCGGGTTCGCGCTCGTAGCACAGTTCGGTGTACGTCTCGCGGTCGCCGGACTTCAGGTAGAGCTGATACATGTCCGGCGTCCGGCAGACGAGGTGGTAGAGACCGAGCGGCGTCGGATACGTCCGGTCCGTCTCGAACTCGTCGGCGTCGCCGTCGCCGCCGTCCGCACCGCCTCCACCGCCGGCGTCGTCGGCGACCATCTCGCTCGCCCGCTGGAAGCCACCGGGCTCATCGTCCGACTCGCTCCGGTCTCGTTTCGGCTTCTCCGGCGTCTCACCCGCGAGGGCCCGGAGCTTCTCGTTCCGGTGGTCCGCGGCCCATTCGAGGCCGTCGATGATTTCCGCGGCGCTCATCGGGTCGAGGTAGAGCCGCGAGACGGTGTGGCCGACGGGCGTCGCCCGAATCGTCTCTCCGTCGAACTCGACGAACCCGTTCACTTCGAGGTAGTCGAGCACGCGGTCTGTCACCTGTCCGAGTCGCTCGGGGTCGTCGGTCTGGGTCGCGTAAAGCGTCTGGTCGAGGAATTCGAGCAGTCCCTCGCGGGTGTGGGCGAAGCCGGAAGCGACCGTCGCGAGCAGATGCGTCCGCAGGGCGGGCTCGGCCGCGAGCTTCGACCGCACGTCCTCGGCGTCGGCCCAGATGTACCGCTCGAACAGCTCGTCGCGGGCGTCCGCGTCCTTCGCGAGCAGGACCGCCTCGCCGTAGGGGTCGAGGCCGGGGCGGCCGGCTCGACCCATCATCTGGTGGACTTCGAGCACGTCCAGCGGCTTCATGCCGCCGTAGTCGCCGTCGTAGCGCTGCCAGTCGCGGACGACGACGCGGCGGCTCGGGGTGTTGACGCCGGCCGCGAGCGTCGGTGTCGCGCAGATACATTTGATGAGCCGGTCGCGGAAGGCGTCTTCCACGAGCGTCCGGTGTTCCGCGGCGAGCCCCGCGTGGTGGAACGCCGCGCCCTTGGCGACCGCCGCGGCGAGGTCCTCGGAGGTCTCGGTGTCGGCCACGTCGCGTATCTCGGCGGCGAGTTCCGCGAGGTCACTCCGCTCGTCGCCGGTGATGTACCGCTCCGTCACGTCGGCCATGCGGCGGGCCGCGGACTCCGCGTTGCGCCGCGAGTTCACGAAGACGAGCGAGGAGCCTTGGTCGCCCTCGCCGTCGCCCTCCAGCGCGTCGGCGACGAGCGCGGGCGTCTGTCGTTCCCCGCGGCCGACCGGTACTTCGCGCTGGCTCCCGTCGGCGAAGGAGACGGCGTTGCCGTAGTGGACACCCATCTTGAGGTCGATGGGTCGCCAGTCGGACTTGACGAGTTTCGCGTCGAGCCAGTCGGCGACGACGCCCGCGTTGCCGACGGTCGCCGAGAGCGCGACGACCTGCAGGTTCGGGTTCAGCCGGCGGAGCTTCGCCAGCGTGACCTCCAGCGTCGGCCCCCGATGGCGGTCGTCGACGAGGTGGACCTCGTCGGCGACGACGCAGGTGAGTTGGTCCATCCACGCCGCGTTGTTCCGGACGAGCGAGTCGACCTTCTCGGAGGTGGCGACGATGATGTCGCGCGAGGAGAGCCACTCGCCGTCGGACTCGTAGTTGCCGGTCGAGACGCCCACGTCGATGCCGTACTCCTCCCAGCGCTCGAACTCGGCTTTCTTCTCGGAGGCGAGCGCCCGGAGCGGGACGATGTACAGCGCCTTCCCGCCGCGCGCGACGCTCGACAGCATCGCCAGTTCGGCGATGAGCGTCTTCCCGCTCGCCGTCGGGACGGCGGCCACGAGGCTCTCGCCGTCTGTCAGGCCGGCCTCGACGGCCTCGGCCTGCGGCGGGTACAGCTCCTCGATACCCTCGTCGCGGAGGGCCTCGGGAATCCCCGTCGGCAGGCCCGTCAGGTCCGCAGTTCGCATTGCATCTCCCTTGGACCGTCCCCCGGTTTAAGCCATCGGGTCGGGTCGGACGCGGGTGCGTCGCCGCCCGCGACGTCGGTCGCACGACCGCGACGCGAGGCGACGCCGACCCACGCCCCCGCGTCGGCAGGGCTTTGTACGGCCCGGCGGTACGATGGCACATGAAAGTCGAGTACGACCGCGACACCTGCATCGGCATGTTCCAGTGTGTCGACGAGTGGGAGGGCTTCGAGAAGAACGTCGACGACGGCAAGGCCGACCTCGTCGACGGCGAGGAGACCGACGACGGCGTCTTCGTCCGCGAGGTTCCGGCGGACGCCGAGTTCGACGCGAAGTTCGCCGCCCGCGTCTGCCCTGTCGAGGCCATCCGAATCCTCGACGACGACGGCGAACAGCTCGTTCCCTGACTGCGACACCGACGACGCCACCGATCTCTCTCGCTTTTCCGGCGCGACCGAACCGTGTGACCGACGACCGTGGGGCGCGTCCTCGAACCCCTCCGTTTCGACTGGAGATTCGGGCGACGATAGAGTGTAAAGGTTAAGCGGCGGGCCCCTAATCGTGCCACTATGAGCCAAGCGACGAAAATCGTGCTCGGTACCGTCAGCGTGTCGGCCCTGCTGGCCGTCGTGTTCGTCGGGATGAGCATCGCCTGAGCGGATGTTCGAGACGCGCACCCTGCCGTCGGACCTCGAATCGGTCCGCGACGAGTACGCCCCCGGCGCGCTCGTCTTGGACGTGGCCGGCGACTTCGACACCATTCCCCCGGAGGCCGCGGAGAACCTCGGGCTGGTGGTCGAGTCGCTCTCCCCGGCGGCGTACCCCGCGGAGTGGCTACCAGACGACGCGCCCCAACAGCTCCGGCGCTACGCGTCGTCCGATTTCACCATCGGGATGCCCGGCGACGGCACCGTGACGTGGTCCCGGCAGACCGACCCACCGGTCGTGCTAGTCAAGTACCGCGCGAAGGGCACGCCCGACGACTTCCTTGATTTCCTCATCGCCGAGGCGTTCGTGCAGGCCGGGAACGACGAGATTCCGGAGCACTTCCTCCCCTTCTTCGGCGAGCGCTACCGCGACCTCGCCGCGGCAACACCCCTCGGCCCGAGCGAGACATATCAGGTCGCCGCCGCCCTCTACGAGGGCTGGGTCGGTCTCCACACCCGCGAGGCGTTCGTGTCGTGGGAGGGCGACCACGAGCGCCTCCACGACGCGTGGGTCGACGCCGGCGGCCGACTCGACGACCGACTCGAAAATCTCTCGCGACTCGTCGCGCTCGGCAGACTCTCGTTCGCCGAAGCGACCGAGTTCGCGTGTTCGGCCGTCAAACACGGCCGGGACCTCCCCGCGCCGTTTTCGGCGCTGGACACCGCGGCGTACCGCGACCACGGGCCGAGCTACGCGGTCAAGTGGGCCGAAAAGACGTTCGCGCAACTCGCGGCGGACGACGACACGGCGTCGGACGGCGACGATGCGGCCACCGACGACTCGGACGACGAGCGACTCGGCGTAGTCGGTCGCGCCCGAGCGCGTCGAGTGCCGTCTCAGAACTCGGTCGTGACGGTGCCGTCCTCGTCGAGATCGACGACGCCGTCGAACAGCTCGCGGAAGCGGTCGAGCGTCTCTTGGTCGTGGACCTCCTTCGAGAGGTGGAACAGTCCCACCGCGTCGAACTCGTCGAGGAGTTCGAGAATCTGCTTCGTCGCCTCGAAGGCGCGGTCCTCGTCGGCGTAGTAGGCCATCTCGGTGACCGAATCGACGCTGAGCCGGAGCTTTCCGTCGTGGCGTTCGAGGAACTGCCGGGTCTTCTCGACGATGGCGTCGAGGTCGTCGGGGGCCGCGACGTAGTAGATGTTGTCCGAACTGCGCCGGGAGTAGCCCCGCTCGATAGAGAGTGTGTCGAGGATAGTAGCGCTGGACTCGTCGACCTCGTAGTGTTCCAGCTTCTGTTCGACTTCGCGCGCGGTCGTCCGCGTCGAGATGACGAGGAAGCGGTCGGTGTCGACCTTGAAGAAGTCCGTGTCGATGCGGTCGGTCTCGCCGATGCTCGGATGAAGGAGCAAGATACCTGTGCCGCCCGGAATCGTTTCGGGCGCGTCTTCGATGGCGAGCTCGTAATCCATACCCCAAGCAGTTACCCTGCCGACTTAATCCTTCATGCCGTCCGGGCCGCGGCGTCCCCGAGTCATGGTGCGTGTTCACACCCGACGAATTACGGTCAGAACAGCGAGTCGGCCGTGGCGGCGCCGATGACGCTGAACACCGCGCCGACGCTCGTCGCCTTGAGCGTGATGCGGAGCACCGCGAGGTCGAGTTCGTACCCCAGGACGGTGACGAGGAGCTCTCCCGACACGTCCGAGAGGAACGTTCCCGGCGCGTCGAACGCGAGCGCGAGGATGAACACGGAGAGGTACGAGACGGTGATGAGCGAGATGAACCGGACGGGAATCCCGCCGACCTCGCGCTCTCTGTCGGGGTCGCGGTCGTCGGCCTTGTAGAGCGCGCCGTAGCCGACCGCGAGCACGATAAAGAGGGTGAGAATCGCCTGCGCGAACGACATGCTCCGCGCGAGCACCCACACCTCCTCGGTGACGACGAACGGTCCCGCGAGGAGGAACCCGCCGACGACCTGCTGGGCGGTGTCGGCGAGCGCGAACCGGCGGCGGACTCCGACCATACCTCGTCGTCGTGACGGCGGTAATTAAAAGGCGCGACGGGTGTGTGGCCGAGTCGTTGCTGGATTCGCCGCCTCCGTGCCCCCGGTCCGAACGCATTTTCACCCCGGCGCGCGAGGCTCCGGTATGAGCGTCCGCGACGAGTTCGACGCCTGGGCGGCCGACGGCCGCGACAAGGGCATGGAGGACCGACACTGGCACACCGCGAAGCACGCACTCGCACGGATGCCCGTCGAGGAAGGCGACACCGTCGTCGACCTCGGAACCGGAAGCGGCTACGCCTTGCGCGCGCTCCACGACACGAAGGGCATCGGCCGAGGCTTCGGTCTCGACGGCTCGCCGGAGATGGTTCAGAACGCCCGCGAGTACACCGACACCGACGACCTCTCGTTTCTCGTCGGCGACTTCGACGACCTCCCGTTCGAGGACGACAGCGTCGACCACGTCTGGTCGATGGAGGCGTTCTACTACGCCGCCGACCCGCACCACACCCTCGAAGAAATCGCCCGTATCCTCAAGCCCGGCGGCACGTTCTACTGCGCGGTGAACTACTACGAGGAGAACGTCCACTCCCACGAGTGGCAGGAACTCATCTCCATCGACATGACCCGCTGGTCCCACGCGGAGTACCGCGAGGCGTTCCGCGACGCCGGCCTCTACGTCGCCGAACAGGACTCCATCGCCGACCTCGACATCGACATCCCGGCGGCCGCCGAGTTCCCGACGGACGACTGGGAGACCCGCGAGGAGATGGTCGAGCGCTACCGGACGTTCGGCACGCTTCTGACCGTCGGCGTCGCGCCCTGACGCGGCGCGAAACTGGCACGGAACCGTCCGACTCGCGTTTCCGACCTACTCGACGATGTGAGCCGACGCCAGGGCGAATCCGACCTCCAGCGTCGTCCCGACCTCGAACGCCGCGTCCGACTTCTCGCCGCCGTCTTCGACCGCCACGACGAGTTCCGTCCCGCCCCAGTCGAGCCTGACCCGCGTCGTCGCCCCCTGAAACTCGGTGTCGACGACGGTCCCGCGAATTTGGTTCGTCTCCGCGCCGACCCGGAGTTGTTCGGGTCGGACGCAGAAGGTGAGTTCGTCGCCGGGTGCGGGACGCGCGGGTCGGTCGCCGTCTCTCCCGTCGCTTTCAGCGCGTTCGACGGATACCGGATCACCGCGCCCGAGGACGCGTCGCCCCTCGGCCAGCGTGAACACCGCGTCGCCGACGCCGACGCGAATCCCCCCCCGTTTCCGGTCGAGACTCGACGACCGCGTCGAGGACGTTGTTCTCGCCGAGGAACTCCGCGACGAACCGCGTCCGCGGGCGGTGGTAGAGTTCGCGGGGCCGACCGACCTGCTCGACGCGGCCGCGGTTGAGGACGGCCACCCGGTCTGAGACCGCGAGCGCCTCCGACCTGGTCGTGGGTGACGTACAGCGTCGTCACGCCGAGTTCCGACTGGATGCGCTTTACCTGTCGGCGGAGGCGGTCGCGGAGTCGGGCGTCCAGCGCCGACATCGGCTCATCGAGGAGGAGGAGGTCCGGGCCGGGTGCGAGGGCCCGGGCGAGCGCGACCCGCTGTTGTTGCCCGCCCGAAAGCGAGTCGGGGTCGCGGTCTTCGAACCCCGCGAGGTCGACGAGGTCCAGCAGTTCCGCGACGCGCTCGTCGCGGGAGCCGCCGCCCGGCGGGTCGGTAAAGCGGAGACCGTAGGCGATGTTCTCGGCCGCGGTGAGGTGCGGGAACAGCGCGTAGTTCTGGAACACGACCCCGACGCCTCGCGACTCGGGCGCGACGCCGGCCATCGACTCGCCGTCGAAGCGGACGGTCCCCTCGGTCGGGGCTTCGAAGCCGGCGATACAGCGGAGCGTGGTCGTCTTGCCGCAGCCAGAGGGGCCGACGAGCGTGAAGAACTCGCCGTCGTCGACCGACAGCGAGACGGAATCGAGCGCCGTCGCCGACCCGTAGCGCTTGGACACCGCGTCGAGTTCGAGTCTCACGGGTTCGCCTCCGAAGTCACGTGCTTCCCTCGCCGGCGGACGGTCATAATTCTCACTTCCCGCGGCTCGCCCTCGTCTTGTTCTCCGGGCTCCCTCATAGCTCGCCCCACCGGCCGCCGAAGCGGTCCACGACGAGGAAGCTGGCGGACGTGACGAGAAGCAGGAGACAGCCCATCGCCGTCGCGGGGCCGAGCCGTCGCCCGAGGAACCGCTCGACTGCGATGGGCATCGTGTAGCTCCCCGCGCCCTCCGCGAGGATGATTGTCGAATCGAACTCGCCGATGCTGATGGCGACGGCGAACGCCGCGCCCGCGACGACGCCGGTCCAGACGAGCGGCAGTTCGATGTCAACGAGCGCGCGGGTTCTGGTCGCGCCGAGCGACCGCGCGGACTCCACGAGCCGGCCGTCGAGCCGGGCGAAAAGCGGCGCGACGTTCCGGGTGACGAACGGGTACGCGCCGACGGCGTGGGCCGCGACGATGGCGAGCGCGCCGGTGACGCGGATTCGCGTCCCAAGCACGTCGACGCCGAACACCAGCCCGCGGAGCAGGCCGAGGCCGACGACGATGCCCGAGACGGCGAAGGGAGCCATCGAGAGCACGTCGATGAGCCCGCGCCCGCGGTACCGGCGGGTCGTGAGGACGGCCATCGTCACGCCCATCGGGACGGCCACGACGAGCGTCCCCGCGGCGAAGGCCAGCGAGTTCAGGATGGCCGGGAGGGGCTTGACCTGAAAGCTCGCGCCGGTCGCCTGCCGCTCGGCGAGGAAGGCGTAGTTGGCGAGGGTGAAGCCGCCGTCGCCGCCGGTGACGCTCGCCAGAATCATGCTGGCGATGGGGACGACGAACACCAGTCCGACGACGAGGGCGTAGCCGGCGATACCGGCCGTTCGGAGCGTCGATTTCGGCGTCCAGTCGGTGGGGAGAACGGACCGGCGAGGAAGCGGATTTGCCGCGCCGCCGGCCGACCGCTGGCTCGCCTCGTACCGGAGGTAGACGGCGGTCAGCGTGATGGAGATGACCGTCTCGATGACCGCGAGGCTGGCGGCCTCGGCGTACGCGAGGTCTCGCACCCGCGAGTAGATGAACACCTCGATGGTCGCCAGTTGGAAGCCGCCGAGCGCGAGGACGATGGGGAACGACGCGAAGGTGAAGATGAACGTCAGGGTCGCGCCGACGCCGATAGAAGGCAGGAGCTGTGGGAGGACCACGTCGCGGAAGGCCCGCCGCGGACTTGCGCCGAGCGAGCGGGCGGTTTCGATGGTCCGGGCGTCCACGCTCTCCCACGCGGCGGTGACGACGCGGGCGACGAGCGGGGCGTTGTAGAACGCGTGGGCGACGATGATGGCTTCAAGCGTGAACAGCAGTTCGACCGGCGGGAGGCCGACGGCGGAGAGCGCGCGGTTCAACGTCCCGTTGCGGCCGAACGTCGCCACGAAGCCGATGGCGACCATGATGGAGGGCATGACGAACGGGAGGATGGTAAGCGAGCGGAGCGTCTCGCGGCCGCGGAACTCGAAGCGCGAGAACAGCCACGCGGCGGGGAGGCCGAGCGCGAGGCTGGCGAGTGTCGAGTAGAATGCCTGTTTCGCGGTGAACCAGATGATGTCGACGAGGTAGAACTCGCTCGTCAGAATCGCCGTGATGGGTTCGATAGTGAGCCGGCCGTCGGCGAGGACGGCGTCGGCGAAGACGGTGGCGACGGGGTAGTAAAACAGGACGAGGAGGACGACGGCGGTGAGCGCCGCGACGAGGGTGAGCAGCCGCTGTTCGAGGGCGCGGGCGACCCGGCGAACCGACACGCGGCTCACCGACTCACCTCACTTTCTGGCGAACTCGCGGGCCCACGCGTCGGTCCAGTCACTCAGGTTGTCCTGAAGCCGGTCGTAGGAGAACGTGACGGCTTCCGGCGGCTCTTGGGCGTACTGCGCGAAGTCCTCGGGCAGTTCCGCGGTGGTCGTCGCCGGGAACTGGACGTTGCGGACGGCGATTTCGGCCTGCACTTCGGGCCGGAGCATGAAGTCCATGAACTCGGCCGCGAGGTCGGGGTTCGACGCGTCGGCGAAGGGAGCCATCCCTTCGGGGTTGGCGTAGCCCTGGTCGTTCAGGAAGCGAATCTGGTGTTTCGCCATGTCCTCGCCGGACTCGGCGGCGTACACCTGGTCGGTCGAGTACGAGACGACCATCGGGGCCTCCCCGTTCGAGTAGGCGTTGTAGGAGTCCTCCCAGTTGCCGAGGACGCGGACGTCGTTTTCCTTCAGGCTCGCCCAGTAGTCGAGGTAGCCGTCTTCGCCCTTGGCGTCGATGGTGTGGAGCAAGAACGCCTGTCCCGTCGCCGACGACGTGGGGTTCTGCGCGAGGAGCGCGCCCGCGTACTCGGACTCCAGTAGGCCGTCGAACGTCTCGGGGGCGACGAAGTCGCCGTCGCCGTAGGTCTCGTTGTAGACGAGCGAGATGTAGCCCGTGTCGTAGGGGACCGCGCGGCCCTGCGGGTCGAAGTTCAGTTGCTCGTTCACGTCGCCGAGTCGGGACAGCCCCTCAGCGGGCGAAAACAGCGCCTCGTCGAGGTTCTCGTCGATGCGGACGAGCATCTGCGCGTCGAGGCCGACGTAGAGGTCCGCGCCGGACTCGACGCCCTGGAGGGCGCGCTCGATGTAGTAGTTCACGCCCGAGTCGGGCGTCTGCCACTCCAGCGTCGCGTCGAATTCGGACTCGAACGTCTCTTTCAGCCACGGGCCGGGGCTCGAACTCGGTGCGTCGACGAACGAGCCGTAGGTGCCGACGGTGAGCGTCGGCGACTCGCCGCCCGCGGTCGTCCCTTGGGTCGTCGTCGCGGTCGCGGTCGTCTCGGTCGCGTCGCCCGAAGCCTCGGTCGTCGTCTGTTCGCCGCCGGTCCCGGTACAGCCGGCGAGGAGCGCGGAGACTCCCCCCGCCCCGGCGGCCTTCAGGAAAGTGCGTCGTCTCATTACTCGGTTGTTGCACTCTGTGGTACTTAACGGGAGTGATGTCCTCGGAGGCGGATAAACGGCCGAATCCGTCGATTTCGAGGCTCGTCACGGGAGAACGACTTTACACTCGGCGGGAGTATCATCGGAGATGACTGGTTCTCGTCCGTACGTCCTCGGCGGTGTGCTCGCCCTGTTCGCGCTTCTCGCGGCGGTCATGCTCGCGGACGTGTTGGCGACGGTGTTTTTCGCTATTACTGTCGCCTATCTGCTCGTCCCCCTCAGGCGACGCCTCGAAGCGCGCGGGGCTTCCCGATGGGTCGCCAGCCTCGCCGCAACCGTCGTCGCGGCGGTCGGCGTCGGCGTCGTGCTCGCGCCGCTCGTCGTCATCGTCTTCCTCCGCCTGAGCGACATCCTCGAACTCGCGGCGCTCCTGCCCGACGTGGTGACCGTCGAGTTCCTCGGAATGGTCGAGACGGTGACGCTCGACGACGTGGTTGCTGTCGGTCTCAACCTGCTCCAGTCGCTCGGCCGCGCCGCCGCAACCGCCGCGCCCGTGGTCCTCA
Source organism: Haloferax sp. AB510 (assembly GCF_024136985.1). Classification (NCBI taxonomy): domain Archaea; kingdom Methanobacteriati; phylum Methanobacteriota; class Halobacteria; order Halobacteriales; family Haloferacaceae; genus Haloferax; species Haloferax sp. AB510. The sequence continues at coordinate 23,339 of NZ_JAMYJY010000011.1, read as the reverse complement.
TCAAACTCACGCTGTTCGGCTTCCTCGTGTTCTCGCTGCTCCTCAGCGGCGACGCCGTCGGGCGGACGCTCCTCGCGCTGGTCCCCGCCGACTACCGGGATGCGGCGACGGCGCTCAACGAGCAGGCCCGCGAGACGCTGTTCGCCATCTACGTCCTGCAGGCAGCGACCGCCGTCGGCACGTTCGCCATCGGCCTCGTTGTCTTCTGGGCGCTCGGCTACGACTACGTCGTCACGCTCGCCACGGTCGCGGCCGTCCTCCAGTTCATCCCCATCGTCGGGCCGAGCGTCCTGCTCGCGGCGATGGCCGTCTACCACGTCGCGGTCGGCGACCTCGTCGCCGCTGCGCTCGTCGTCACGGTCGGCGGGTTCGCGGTCGCGTGGCTCCCGGACATCCTGATTCGCCCGCGACTCGCGAAGGAGACCGCCGACCTGCCGGGGAGCCTCTACTTCGTCGGCTTCGTCGGCGGCCTGCTCAGCCTCGGCCCGGTCGGCATCATCGCCGGTCCGCTCGTCGTCGCCCTCCTCGCGGAGTCCGTGGACCTGCTCGGCGCGGAGTTACGCGTCGACGACGGCGGAGGCGACGAGACCACGGACGGCGACGGCACCGGCGACGACGCGGCCGAGCCGAACTCCCCGTAATCTCGCCTGTCAGCCCTCGACGACCGCGCCGTCACGTTCCTCCCACTCGGTGAGACTGCCCTCATAGAACGCCACGTCGTCGTAGCCGAGGTGCGAGAGGACGACGTAGGTGTGGCTGATGCGCCGGGCGGTGTTGCAGTAGAGGACGACCCGCCGGTCCGGGGTGACCCCCGCGGCGTCCAGAATCGAGTCGAGTTCGTCCCGTGGCTTCAGCCCGCGCGTCTCGTCGTCGACGAGTTCGCGCCAGTCGAGGTTGACCGCGCCGGGGAGGTGACCCTCGTCGTACTCCGCGGGGTCGCGGGTGTCCACGATGACGGTCTCCGGGTCGTCGAGCGCGGCCTCGACGGCCTCGAAGTCCACGAGCGGCGTCTCGGCCGGCTCGGTTATCTCGTAGACCGTTCCCTCGACTTCGGTCGCCTCGGTCGTTGTCTCGCGCTCGCGGTTCCACGCGCTGAAGTCGCCGTCGAGGAGGTGGAGTCGCTCGGGGTCGTGCCCGTACAGGAGCGCGGTCACGAGAAAGCGGGCCGCAAAGACGCCGTGGGTATCGTCGTAGGCGACCACGTCGTCGTCGGCCGCGACGCCAGCGCCCGACAGGAGGTCGGTCCACGCGTCGCGGCCGGGGAGCATTCCCACGTCGCCGTCGGCGCTCCGGAACTTGTCAAACGGTATCGACACCGCGCCGGGGAGGTGCCCGATGCCGTCGAACTCCCAGCCGTCGCGCACGTCCACCACGCGCACGTCGCCGAGTCGGTCCGCGAGCCACGTCGAAGAGACCACGTCTACCATGTCCCCACGTTTCCGGGCCGCGGATTTAGGTCCGCCCCTCTTCGCACCCCTCGCCACGTGTCCGGGGTAGCGGATGTTGTTGCTGGTTCCGTCGGATACCGGGTTGAAATCGCCCGAGGCGGCCGTTCTCCGAGCCACTTTCGCCGTCTCCCCTACGATATTTGGGATAATATTGCCGCATCACCCGAGGTCAGGCCGTACATGCCGTCGCTGTGAGAGTTATGGGCCTCCCTGTTGTACAGAGAAACGCGATGTCAAACTCCGATTACGCGAAGGACGTACTCGTCTCTGCGGACTGGGTGGAGAGCCACCTCGACGAGTTCCAGAGTGACGACCCGGCGTACCGACTCGTCGAAGTGGACGTGGACACCGAGGCGTACGACGAGAGTCACGCCCCCGGTGCCATCGGGTTCAACTGGGAGTCCCAGCTGCAGGACCAGACGACCCGCGACGTGCTGACCAAGGAGGACTTCGAGGACCTCCTCGGCTCGCACGGTATCTCCGAGGACTCCACGGTCGTTCTCTACGGCGACAACTCCAACTGGTTCGCCGCCTACACCTATTGGCAGTTCAAGTACTACGGCCACGAGAACGTTCACCTGATGAACGGCGGCCGCGACTACTGGGTCGACAACGACTATCCGACGACCGACGAAGTCCCGTCCTTCCCGGAGCAAGACTACACCGCCAAGGGTCCCTTCGAGGACATCCGCGCGTACCGTGACGACGTCGAGAAGGCGGTCGACAAGGGCCTTCCCCTCGTCGACGTTCGCTCGCCCGAAGAGTTCTCCGGCGAGATTCTCGCGCCCCCGGGACTGCAGGAGACCGCCCAGCGCGGCGGCCACATCCCCGGCGCGAGCAACATCTCGTGGGCCGCGACCGTCAACGACGACGGCACCTTCAAGTCCGCCGACGAACTCCGCGACCTCTACGCGGACCAGGGCATCGAAGGCGACGAGTCCACCATCGCCTACTGCCGCATCGGCGAGCGCTCGTCCATCGCGTGGTTCGCCCTTCACGAACTCCTCGGCTACGAGAACGTCACCAACTACGACGGCTCGTGGACGGAGTGGGGCAACCTCGTCGGCGCGCCCGTCGAGAAGGGTAACTGAGCCGCCTCGGCCTCAGTTCGATTCGAACCCGACTGTACGGTTCTTTTTGCGGTTCACATCGGCAGGACGCTGATGCCGACGGCGACGAGCACGCCCGCGCCGAGAAGCACCATCACGCAGTAGCCCATGATGTCGCGGACGGACAGGCCGCTGATGGAGAGCAGCGGGATGGCCCAGAAGGGCTGAATCATGTTGGTCCACGCGTCGCCCCACGAGGCGGCGACGGCGACCCGCGGGATGGACTCGCCGGACGCCTTCGCGGCCGTGACGAGCGTCTCGCCGATGACGGCCCACTCGCCCCCGCCGGAGGGGACGAAGAAGTTCACGAGACCGGCGGTGAAGAAGGCGAAGGCCGGGAGCGTCCCGTCGGGCGCGACGGCGACCATGCCCTGTGCGATTTGCGTGGCGAGGCTGACAGAGCCCTCCGGCGCGTAGGCCATGATGCCCATGATGCCCGCGTAGAAGGGGAACTGGAGGATGATGCCCCAGACGTTCTCGACGGCCTCGACGATGGCCTCGATGTACGCCTTGGGTGTCCCGTGGAACAGCAGGCCGAGGAAGAGGAAACCGAAGTTGACGATGTTCAGGTTGAGGTTGTTCCACGGCATCGTCCCGTTCTGGATTCCCTCGAAGAAGTACAGGCCGACCGCGAGCAGGCCGACGAGGCCGATTGCCACGCCGATGCCGAGCGAGTGCTCGATGCGCGTCGCGAGCGAGGCGTCCTCGGGGACGGCGGTGGAGGCCCACCCGCCCGTCGCCTGCTCGCCGCCGTCGGTCGCCGTCTCGAACTCCGCGGGGTCGATGGGCGTCTTCTTCGCGTCGTCACTCGGGTACATGAGCGCGAACAGCGCCGGCAGGAAGAGGAAGCCGACCGCGACGACCAACACGAGGTTGGCGACCGTGAAGATGGTCCCGCCGGTGCCGAACGTCGTGTCGAGGATGCCCGCCTCGATGAGGAAGTTCCCCTCGGTGTTCAACAGGAGCGGAATCGACCCCGCGAGACCGCCGTGCCAGACGACGAACCCGGAGTACGCCCCGGCGACGACGATGGGGAAGTCGATGCCGCGCATCTCGGTCGCTATCTTCCGGGCGAACAGCGCCCCGACGACGAGGCCGAGACCCCAGTGGACGAACGACGCCGCGGCGGCGACGACCGGCACCATCGCGGCCGCGCCCCGCTCGGTGTTCGGGACGCCCGCGAGGCGCGTCAGGAGCCAGTCCACGGGCTTCGTCTGCGCGAGCGCGTAGCCCGTCATCAGGATGAGCGTCATCTGCATCCCGAACGAAAGCAGGTTCCAGAAGCCGCCGTACCAGCCGTCGATGAGAAGGTTCCCGGCGTGTCCGACCGCGCCGACCCCCTCGGCCGGCGCGACCGACACCAGCGCCAGCACGAACGCCACCCCGGTCAGGATGATGGCGAACAGGAACGCGTCGGGGAGGTACTGTTCGACCAGTTCCGAACTGCGCTCCGCCGCCTGCCTGATAGCGTTTGTCATAGCCCGGATTACTTCATGATAATACAATATATAATGTTTAATATTCGGACGAGTTCGGATCGGTCAAATGTCGGGTGAGGCCCGACTCATCGGCTGTCGAGGCTCCGGCCGGAACCGACGGTCACGGTCACCGTGGAGGGCCGTCGCGGACCCGCGCCGGACTCGCCGCCGCCGATGGGTACAAACCCGAGACGAACATACGGGGGCGTATGTCCGAACTCCTCGACACCCTCCGCGACGACCACGAGACGCCGCTTTCCCGACTGGGCTCCTCGAAGGCGCTGTACGCCGTCACCGGCGGCGAGATGGACGGCGACGCGGTCCGCACGGCCGCCGCGTCCGAGGCCGCGGCCGCCGCCGACCTGTTCGACTGGTGGGCGGACGACGAACCGAACGACGAGGCTGCCGCGCTCTTTTCTGACCTCGCCGACACTGCCCGCGAGCACGCCGACGCCGTCGATGCGGAGCCCGACGGCTCGAAGCCGAACGTCTACGACGTGCTCGCCGAGTTCGAGACGACTGACGGCCGCCTCGGCGGCGCGCTCGCCCGCGCGCTCGTGTCGCTGAAGACCGTCGAGCAGATGGTCGGCTTCTTCGTCGGCGACGCGGACCCGATGGCCGCCAACGACTTCCGCACGCTCAAGTCCGACCTCAACGACCAACTCGACACGCTCGAAGCCACCATGACGACCTCGTCGAAGACGACGCCGTCGCCCGCGAGGCCGCCGACGCGGTGGTCGAAGCCGCCTACGACGAGTACGTCGAGACGCTGGAAGGCATGGGCGTCAAGCCGAAGAACGTCTGCTAACTCACTCGCTCTTTCGCATCTCCGGGTCGCGGAGCGACCCACTCGCCGTAAAATCTGAGCCCTCAGTCCCCGAGTGCCGACAGCGCCGACGCGCGGCGTAACGGGAGAGCTCCAGTAGAAACGAGGGGGTTTGTCAGACGGTCGTCAGACGCCGGGGACTCCCTTGCGGTATTCGAGGACCTCGCTTCGGGCCTCGCGGACCGTCTCGGCGACGTCGCCGTCGAGGTTCTCGGCGAGTTCGTGGAGGACCGTCATGTGGCGGGCGAGTCGCCCGTGGTCCGGTCCCTGCTCGCGCGTCGCCAGCTTCGCGAGCTGGTCGGACTGTTCGTAGAGTCGCTCCTGCACGTCGCCCTCGGTCGCCTCGGCGGCTTCCTTGAGCAGGTTGCTCGCGCGTTCGAGTTCGGCTCGCGTCATACTGGATTATTCGATAGCCCGGCCCAAAACCGTTCCTCCGGCGACAAGCACCGCCTCGCTCAAGTACGCCGCGACCCAAGGACGGGCAATGAGCGAGTCCGGTCCCCTGTCCGCCGACAGACCCGACGCAGACCGTGAATTCCGCGTCGACGCCCCCTTCGACCCCGCGGGCGACCAACCCGAGGCAATCGAGGCGCTGGCCCGCGGCTTCCGCGAGGGCGCCGACGTGCAGACCCTGCTCGGTGTCACCGGTTCCGGCAAGACCAACACCGTCTCGTGGGTGGTCGAAGAGATTCAGAAGCCGACGCTCGTCCTCGCGCACAACAAGACGCTCGCCGCCCAGTTGTACGAGGAGTTCAAGGGGCTGTTCCCCGACAACGCGGTCGAGTACTTCGTCTCCTACTACGACTACTACCAGCCCGAGGCGTACATCGAACAGACCGACACCTACATCGACAAGGACATGTCGATAAACGAGGAAATCGACCGACTCCGCCACTCCGCGACCCGGTCGCTTCTCACCCGCGACGACGTCATCGTCGTCGCCTCGGTGTCCGCCATCTACGGCCTCGGCGACCCGAAGAACTACACCGACATGTCCCTCCGACTCGAGGTCGGCCAGCAGATAGACCGCGACGAACTGCTCGGCGCGCTCGTCGACCTCAACTACGAGCGCAACGACGTGGACTTCCGGCAGGGCACGTTCCGCGTCCGCGGCGACACCGTCGAGGTGTTCCCGATGTACGGCCGCTACGCCGTCCGCATCGAGTTCTGGGGCGACGAAATCGACCGGATGCTGAAGCTCGACCCGCTGGAGGGAGAGGTCAAGTCGTCGGAACCGGCCGTGCTCGTCCACCCGGCGGAGCACTACTCCATCCCCGAAGAACAGCTCGAAGGCGCAATCTCGGAAATCGAGGAGTTGATGGAACAGCGGGTGAAGCACTTCCAGCGACAGGGTGACCTCGTGGCCGCCCAGCGCATCGAAGAGCGTACCACCTTCGACATCGAGATGCTCCGCGAGACGGGCCACTGCTCCGGCATCGAGAACTACTCGGTCCACCTCTCGGACCGCGAGCCGGGCGACGCACCCTACACCCTCCTCGACTACTTCCCCGACGACTTCCTCACCGTCATCGACGAGTCACACGTCACGCTCCCGCAGATCAAGGGCCAGTACGCCGGCGACAAGTCCCGAAAGGACTCGCTGGTCGAGAACGGCTTCCGCCTGCCGACGGCCTACGACAACCGCCCGCTCACTTTCGAGGAGTTCGAAGAGACCGTCGGACAGGCGCTTTTCGTCTCCGCGACGCCCGGCGACTACGAGCGCGAGCACTCCGACCAAATCGTCGAGCAAATCGTCCGACCGACCCACCTCGTGGACCCGAAAGTCGAGGTGACGGAGGCCACCGGCCAGGTCGACGACCTGATGGCCCGCATCGACGAGCGCATCGACCGCGACGAGCGCGTGCTCGTCACGACGCTCACGAAGCGGATGGCCGAGGACCTCACCGAGTACCTCGAAGAGGCCGGCGTCGACGTGGCCTACATGCACGACGAGACCGACACGCTCGAACGCCACGAACTCATCCGGTCGCTCCGCCTCGGCGACATCGACGTGCTCGTCGGCATCAACCTCCTCCGGGAGGGCCTCGACATCCCCGAAGTTTCGCTCGTCGCCATCCTCGACGCCGACCAGCAGGGCTTCCTGCGCTCCGAGACCACGCTCGTCCAGACGATGGGGCGCGCCGCCCGCAACGTCAACGGCGAGGTCGTGCTCTACGCCGACAAGATGACCGACGCGATGGAGGCCGCCATCTCCGAGACGCAGCGTCGCCGCCGCATCCAACAGGAGTTCAACGAGGAACACGGCTACACGCCGACGACCATCGAAAAGGAGGTCGGCGAGACGAACCTGCCGGGGAGCAAGACCGACACCCGCGGCGTCTCCGGCGACGCCCCCGCCGACGCCGACGAGGCGGTCGAACAGATAGCCTTCCTCGAAGACCGGATGCAGGAGGCCGCCGACAACCTCGAGTTCGAACTCGCCGCCGACATCCGCGACCGCATCCAGAACCTCCGCCGCGAGTTCGACGTGGACGCGCTCGAAGACGGCGTCGCGCCCGAGTACCCCGACGAACACGACGGCGACGGCGACGGCGACGACGGCCTGACGCCGCCGGACGAGTTCTGACCGGACGTGTCGTCACCGCCAACCCTGACGTTCGCGGCCGGCGGCCTCCTCTGCCGCGACGACGGCCGACTCTGTCTCGTCCACCGGCCGCGCTACGACGACTGGTCGCTCCCGAAGGGGAAACTCGAACCGGGCGAGACGCTGGTCGAGACCGCCGTCAGAGAGGTCCGTGAGGAGACGCGCTGTACGGTCGACTGCGGCCGGTTCGCCGGGCGCTACGAGTACCGCATCCCCGACGACGCGGGGACGCGGAGCGGCCCGAAGGGCGTGTTCGTCTGGCACATGCGCGTCGTCGACGAACACCCGTTCGAACCCGACGGCGAGGTCGACGCGCGCCAGTGGCTCTCCCCGGCTGAGGCCCTCGAACGGCTCACCTACGAGACCGAACGGGCGCTGGTCAGACGGGCGTTCGAACCCAACGACTGAGCACAGATTTTGGATAGAAACACATGTTACTGGTTTTTCGACGCGCGTCGGTGTGTGGACCGTACCCAAATTGGGGGGTCGACATCAAGACTTATTAGCCCGACCTCGCTATGCCCGTTCCACCGTGATCCGCACCTCGGCGGACGAGCCTGCAATCCACACCGTTCACCACGCCTACCCCAACGGAGGCATTACCTGAATGGTCCGCGGATTCGAGCACTCCGTGCTCGACAGTTCGGGCGACCACCGCACGCCGGTCCACCCGGTGTGCGACGCGGTCGCATCCTCGGGAGACGGTGAACGCGCGCGGGTCGGTGCCGCTGATGACTCGGCAAACGGGCTGTTTTCGACGCGTCACTCCACGCGAGTGCACGCGAACGCTACTGCGAACTGACAACAACGAGAACCATGAGCTCTCAGTCTCTCAGTCACGTTCAGAAGTCGTTCCTGAAGTACCAACACATCCTCGTGTTCATCGCTCCCCTGCTGTTCCTCGTCTCGGTGTTCACCATGGCACCGACGCCGTCGGGTGCAGGCATGGAGTACTGGCTCCAGTACTGGTGGCTGTTCCCGGTGTTCCTCACCGGCGCGACCATCGTGAACACGGTCGGCATCAGCGGGTCGGCGCTCTTCGTCCCGTTCCTCATCTTCATCTTCCCCCTCTTCGCGCACCCGCTCGACTCGTCGACGCTGGTGAAGGTGGGCCTCATCAGCGAGGCGTTCGGCCTCTCCAGTTCGGCCGTCGCCTTCATCCAGTACGGCCTCGTCGACCGGCGACTGGCGCTGACGCTCGTCGGCGGGTCGATTCCGTTCGTCGTCGGCGGCGCGCTCCTGTCGTTCGTCATCCCCGACGTGGTGTTCCACGCGCTGCTCGGAATCGCGCTGCTCGCCGCGTCGTACCTGCTGTTCAACGCCGACCTCGGCCACGACGAACCCGGCTCGTCGGACTCCGACCACGCCGCGGCCACCGACGGCGGCACCGTCTCCGCGAGCCTCCCCAACGACCCCGGTAAGCTCGGCCCCGCGGGCGTCCACACGGCCGACGACGGGACCGTCACCCGCGTCGACCGCGAGGGCGACGACTACACGTACACCCGCGGCGGCTACCTGCGCCGCTTCGCCAACTACAGCGTCGGCGGGATGTTCCAGGGGCTCGCCGGCTTCGGCGTCGGCGAACTCGGCATCATCTCGATGCTCAGCACGAAGGTTCCCGTCCGCGTCGCCATCGGTACGAACCACATCGTGGTCGCGCTGACCGCCATCTTGGCGTCGCTCGTCCACGTCTTCGGCGGCGGCATCGTCGGCGGTCACTCGCTGAGTCTCGCGACGACGCCGTGGAACATGGTCGTGTTCACCGTCCCCGCGACGGTCCTCGGCGGCCAAATCGCGCCCTACGTGTCGAACGCGCTGGAGACTGACGTCATCAAGAACTTCGTCGGCGTCCTCTTCGCCGTCATCTCGATTGCGCTGTTCCTGATGGCGCTGGGCATCTAACGACCCACTCGAACCGTTTTCACCGGCACCACTTTCACAGTCCTCGATTCTGAACCCTCACCCATGTACGACCACATCCTGCTTCCGACCGACGGTAGCGACGCGACCGACGCGACAATCGAACACGCGGCGACCCTCGCCGAAACGTACGGCGCGACGGTCCACGTGCTGTCCGTGGCCGACTCGCGCAACCGCTTCGAGTCGCCCTCGGCCGGCATCGCGCCGGACGTGTGGGAGAAGTCCGAACTCGACCGCGCGGAGTCGGCGGCCGACGCTGCCGTCGAGGCGCTCCCAGACAGTGTCGAGACCGAACGCATCGTCGAGGAGGGCGTGCCTCACTCGACTATCGTCGACTACGCCGCCGACGCCGAGGTCGACCTCGTCGTGATGGCGACCCACGGTCGAACCGGCCTCGACCACTACCTCGTCGGTTCCGTCACGGAGCGCGTCGTCCGGCAGTCGGACGCGCCGGTGTTGACCGTCCGCGCGGCGGACGAAGAATAAGGACCCGCGACTCGCTCGCGGTCCGTGTTACTCGAACTCTTCTGCCAGCGCGGCGCGGTGCTCGCGGCGCTTCTGAAGCGCCGAGTCGCGCAGCTCGCGCTCCTCTTGGGAGTCGCAGACGAGGTCAGGGACCGGAATCGGCTTCTCGTCGTCGTCGAGCGCGACGAAGGTGAAAAAGGAGGTGATGGTCTCGCGGCGGTCGCCCTCGCTCGGTCGCTCGGCGGTCACGTCGACCTTGATGTCCATACTGGTGCGACCGGTGTCGAAGACGTACGCCTCGACGGTCACCACGTCACCCACGTCAATGGGTGCGAGAAAGTCCACGTGGTCCATCGACGCCGTGACCACCTGCCGCTCGGCGAAGCGTCGCCCAGCGATGGCCCCGCAGACGTCCATCCACTCCAGAATCCGCCCCCCGAGAGCGCGTCCGAGGTTGTTCGTGTCGTTGGGCATCAAAATCTCGCTCATCTCGGCGCGGGACGCCGATAGCGACCGCGTGCCGACTGACGATTGCTGTTGCATACCACACGGTCGGTGTCGGACGTGGTTAAATTATTCTACGTCGTGAAAAATAGAAATAAAGGCGATTAATCGCTCGGGTTGTCGATTGTCGACAAACTCCCCTCACATTTCAACAACCTAGGCAATTAATAGTGTTTATTACGTATCGAATAGTGTCTGCGTGAACCGCAGACCGGTGGTGGGACGCCGACGCCCGTCTCTCGCCCGCGTTCGGGGGAACGTTCCCGAGGGTTCCGACCCTCGTTCGACTGGACGACGACGGGGAACCAGTCGCGACCCCGAAGCCGACGTACCGAGTGGCCTCCCGTCTCAGGTCCGTCTCGCGCCTCGCCGAACCGCGACGGCCGGACGACGGGGCTCGCGCCGGTCGCCCCGCAGACCGGACACGACGCTGCACCGGCCCCTCGCGCGTCGGTGGAATCGCGACTGCTTCGCGTGTTCGACTTTTCGCCTACTCGACCCGTTCAGCCTCGACGCCGCCGTCTTCGATTTCGATGTCGACCGCGTCCGCGGAGATGTCCGCCGTCTCGATGCCGTCCAACTCACCGAGTATCTCGCTGATGTCGTCGAGGCCGAGGAGTTCGCGGGTCTCCTCGTCGAACGCCTTGCTTTCGAGGCCCGCGGCCTGCTGTACATCGGAGCCGGTCAGTCCCTTCCCGTAGCGACCGAGCAGCGACGTGAGTTCCTGCGGCAGCACGTACGTCGTCGACGGCGAGGTGCCGATGTTCCCAAGCGTCTCCATGCCTTTGTCGATGATGGCGCGCTCGCCCATCGACTCCGCCGCGCGGGCCCGGAGGACCGTCGAGATGGCGTCACCCTGCGCTTCGAGAATCTGCGACTGCTTTTCACCCTGCGCGCGGATGATGTTCGACTGCTTTTCACCCTCCGCAGTCTCGACGGCGGAGCGACGCTCACCCTGCGCTTCGAGAATCATGGCGCGGCGGCGGCGCTCGGCGGAGGTCTGCTGCTCCATCGCCTGCTGCACGTCGGCGCTGGGGTTGACCTCGCGGACCTCGACGGACTCGACGCGGACGCCCCACTCGTCGGTCGGTTCGTCGAGTTCCTTGCGGATGCGCGCGTTGATGTGGTCGCGTCGCGCCAGCGTGTCGTCGAGTTCCATGTCGCCGAGGGCGGCCCGCAGCGTCGTCTGCGCGAGCAGCGAGACGGCCCGGCGGTAGTTATCGACCTGCAGGAAGGCGCGTTCGGGGTCCATCACGCGGATGTAGACGACGGCGTCAGCCGTTACGGGTGAGTTGTCCTCCGTGATGGCCTCTTGGGAGGGCACGTCGAGCGTCTGAGTTCGCATGTCGAAGCGGTAGGTCTTCGAGACGAACGGCGGGACGACGTTCAGCCCCGGTTCGAGGATACCCTTGTAGTCGCCGAACACGGTGAGCGTCCGCTTTTCGTACGCCTGCACGATTTCGACCGCGTCGTACACCGCGGCGACGGCGAGCGCGAGGACGACGTATCCCGCGAGCGTCAGCGGCGTGACGGGGAAGACCACGACGGCGATGCCGAAGACGATCACCGCGACCGCGAGGGGACCGAGCCAACGCGGGATTCGGCCGGGCTCGCTATCGACCCGCCCTGCGCCCGACGAGGAGGACGACGAGGACGAGGACGCCGAGAGCTTCCCGAGTTGGTAGAACAGGCTGTCCATGGTGGAGAGTGACACCGAGGCGGAATAAAGCTAGCCGGCTACTCGGCCACCCGGCCACCAACTATTTGTCCGCGAACGCCCCACCGCCCGGTATGCGAACCAACCGCGGCCGAATCGACGTGGAGGACCTGCTGAAAATCATCCTCCTGCTCGTCCTCGTCTGGCTCGTCCTCGAAATCATCGGCGAGGTGCTCGGGCTGTTCGGCGCGTTGCTCGGACCGCTCCAGCCGATTCTGGGACTCGTCGTCGCGGCGCTCATCGTTCTCTGGCTGCTCGACCGAATCTGACTCTCCGCGGCGACGATACGCCTTTGTGTCTCTCGCGTGAGTCACGGGCGTGTACAGTCTGAACGTCCCGGTTCCGGGGCGGGTCGCCCGCCTCGCGTCCGACCTGTTTCCGTACCTCGCCCCGTTCGACCGGGTTCGCGACCGACACACGCTCGTCTGCAAGCGGTTCGAAGACACTGAGCTCGACCGCTTGCACGAACAGTTGCGGCGCGCGCTCGCCGGTCAACCGGCGTTCGAAGCCCGCGTGACCGATATCCGGTTCTTCGAAGCGCCGCCGCGCGGAGCCGCGCCGGTCGTCTATCTCGCTGTCGAGAGCCCCGGCCTCGCCGACCTGCACCGCGCGCTCACCGACGAGTTCGGCGCTGTCGACGGACTGGAGGGCGACGACTACGTCCCGCACGTCACGCTCGCCCGCGGCGGCAGTCTCGCCGACGCCCGCGCGGTCGCGAGCCAGTCCATCGAGCCCGTCGAGTGGACCGTCTCGCAGCTCGACATCTACGACTCGTCGTTCCGCGAGACCGCGGCCTCGATTTCGCTTCCGGCCTGACGGCGGGGATTCGACCGCCGTCGCCGTCGGCGGAGCGACGACCCTCGGTGTGCCGCCCCGCCCCGCTCCGCCTCGTCAGTCGCGCGCCCGGAGCCGCATCCCCATCGGCTCTTCGGGGTGCATCGTCAGCGACCCGCGAAGCGAGAACGGCTCGTCGCGGACGTAGTCGAGTTCGTACTGCTGGGCGACGGTACCGAGGATGAGCCGCCCTTCGAGGAGCGAGAGGTGCTTGCCGATACAGTGGCGCGGCCCCCCGCCGAACGGGAAGTACGCAAAGCGCGGGCGGTCGCCGGCCCGCTCGGGTGCCCAGCGGTCCGGGTCGAACGAAAGCGGGTCGTCCCACCAGCGCTCCGAGCGGTGGACGACCCACTGCGGGAGCATGATGGCCGACCCGGCGGGGACGCGGTAGCCGCCGAGGCGAACGTCCACTTTCGGCTCGCGGAACATGACGTACACCGGCGGGTACAGCCGCATCGCCTCGTTCAGCACGCGTTCGGTGTACTCCAGTTCTCGTACGTCTTCGAACGTCGGCGTCCGCCCGCCGAGCACCTCGTCCAGTTCGCGGTGGAGTTTCGCCTCCGCCTCGGGGTGTTGCGAGAGCAGGTACCAGGCGTACGTCAGCGTCAGCGCCGTCGTGTCGTGGCCCGCGAGGAGCATCGTCATCAGCTCGTCGCGGAGGCTCTTCTCGGTCTGCTCGCCCTCGTCGTAGGCGCGGAGCAGAATCGAAAGCAGGTCCATCGGTCGGTCGTCGCCCGTCGCCTCGGCCGGCACCGACGACGCCGGCGTCTCGCCGTACTCGGTCCCGCGGCGCTCCTCGACGATGTCCCAGACGAGCGATTCGAGTTCGGACAGCGCCTCCTTGTACTGGCGGTTCTCCCGCGTCGGGGCCCAGTCGGGCGTCAGGAACCGAAACGGGTCGGGTTCGAACCGCGCGCCGAGCGGTTCGAGGTTCTCCTGTACCCGCCGGATGCGCTCGTCGTCGAGGTCGGTGCCGAACATGGCGTCGACGATTATCTCGACGGTCAGCCGCGCCATCTCCAGTTGCACGTCGACCACGTCGCCGTCGCCCCACGACGACAGCATCGACTCCGTCCGGTCGGTCATCATGCCGGCCATCGTCGAGATGCGCCGCACGTCGAACGCCGGCTGGGCGAGTTGGCGCTGTTTCTTCCACGTCGCGCCCTCGCTCATGAGCAGGCCGTCGCCAAGCAGGTCGCCGATGGCGCGGTCTTGGAACTGCGGCTTTCTGAACTTCGACGCCTCGCTCACGAGCACCGTCTCGACGTCCGCCGGGTTCGTGAGCATGTAGGTGTCGAGCGGGCCGAGGTCGAAGTGGACCACGTCGCCGTAGGCGTCCGCGACGGCCGTCAGGAACGTAAACGGGTCGCGGGCGTACTGTCTGCTCGCGCCGAACAACGGGAGGCCCTTCGGTCCGGGAGGGGTCGCACTCATCACCCTGTGTTGGTTCGAACAGGTAAGAATTGCACGGCGGTCCCGACCGACTTTTCGTGCCGAGTGCGACCCGCTCAGGGCCGCGGCGGGTCGCCGTCGTAGGCGTCGTGGTCGTTGTAGAAGTTCAGCATGGCGAACTTGAGTTTGTTCGGCGCGATGTCGACCATCTCGGCGCGCTCTTCGACCGGGAACGACCCGCGGACGCCGTACTTCCCCATCGAGGAGCTCTCGCGGGTGTAGCGCTTGTCGGCCAGCACGCGGACACCGAAGTCGTCGGGCGCGCGGATGACCCGCCCGAGCGCCTGTCTGGTCTTCCGAATCGTCGGAATCTCAACGGCGTAGCGCCAGCCGGCGTCTTTCTTGCCGCGGTAGGCGCGGTCGTAGGCGTCCTGTACCGCCTCCAACCGCTCGGAGAGGTGCGGATAGGGAACGCCGACGACCACGACGGTTCGGGCGTCGTCGCCGTCGAAGCTCACGCCCTCGGCGAGTGTCCCCCAAAGCGAGGTGAGAAGCACCGCGCCGTCCTTGCCCACGAACTCCCGGCGCATCTCCTCGGCGCGGACGCCCGGTTCGTCCAAGAACAGTTCCGCGTCGATGTCCGGGTTCGCCCGCAGGCGCTCGTGGTAGCGCTCCGCCTCGGCGTACGACGGGAAGAACACGAGCGTGTTGCCCGGCGTGAACGTGGCGGCGTCGGCCAACATCTCCTCGATTGTCTGCTGCGTGCCGGGGTCGTCGCGCTCGGAAGAGAACAGCGCGGGCAGCGAC
Source organism: Haloferax sp. AB510 (assembly GCF_024136985.1). NCBI lineage: Archaea > Methanobacteriati > Methanobacteriota > Halobacteria > Halobacteriales > Haloferacaceae > Haloferax > Haloferax sp. AB510. Next base: position 8,234 of record NZ_JAMYJY010000011.1, on the reverse strand, counting down.
ACCGAAAACGTCCGACGGTTCTCCTCGGGGTATTCGAGGCCGTAGGCCATCGTCACCGGGTTTTTGAGGCCCAGAGTACCCTCCGTCACGTCGAACGGGCGGAGCGTCGCCGACATCAGGATGCTCGCGTGGACCTCCTCGAACAGTTCCTTCGTGACCTCTCGCGGGATGCAGGTGTACAGTTCGGCGCGGCCGTAAATCTCGTCGGTACCTCCGTCGCGGCGGACCGACAGCATCGGGTGGCGACCGAGTTCGCCGCCCATCTCCGTCCAGTCGGCAATGAAGTTCGCGGCCTGCAGCGTCTGGCACTCCTTGCGCGTCGTCGCCTCGCCGTTCTTGTACGCGTCTTCGTACTGCTCGTCCAACTGCTTGCCCAACTGGAGCGCGAGTTCGACCTCCACGTCGATGCCGCGGCCCTCGTAAGACTGCAGAAAGTCCATCGTCAGGTCGTCGCGGCGGCCCTGATTGGCGATAGAGAGGTCGTACCAGTTCTCGCCGACCTGCTCGCGCTCGCCGAAGCCGAACGCCTCCTCGTAGCTGTCGCGCAGCGAGTCGAGGAACGTCCCGATGACGTTGCGAGCGCTCTCAGCCCGCGAGTCGTCTTCGTCTTCCAGCTCGTTCATCGCGCTTTCGAGCGTGTTCTCGGTGAGCGCGCGACTGGCGTGGTCACGGGCGGCGCTCTCGATGTTGTGCGCCTCGTCGAACACCGTAATCACGTCGTCGGGATCGCGGTCCAGCCACCGGAAGAACTGCTCGCGTATCATCGGGTCGAGCAGGTGGTGGTAGTTGCAGACGACGAGGTCGATGCCCTCCATGCCCTCCTTGAGCAGTTCGTAGCCGCAGAGGTTCTGTCTCCCGGCGTACTCGAAAATCTCGTCGGGCGTCCGCACGTCGTCGAACAGCCACTGGAAGAACTCGTCGGTGTTCCGCGCGAGGTTGTTGTAGTAGTGCTCGCAGTAGTTGCCCTCCTTCAACTCCTCCAGTTCGTCGTCGATGCTGTCGAGTTCGTCCGTGACGGCGCTCCGCGCGTCGGCCGCGCCGGAGTCGCCCTCACGCATCCCGTCGAGGAGCGACTGCGCCTGCTCTGAGAGTTCGGCCTTGTCGGACTCCTTTTCGACGATGTTTCGCGTCGTATCGCGGAGGGTCTGACACTCCTGAAAGCCCACGTCGATGTGGCACATCGAGGACTTCCCGCGGAACACCACCGCGCGAATGGCCTCCTCTCTGGTGATGGCGCGGGCGTCCTCGACGAACTGGCGCATCTGCTGGTGGACGTTCGTCGTGATGACGACCGTCTTGTCGTGCTCGCGGGCGTACGAGAGCGCGGGCACGAGCGCGGAGATGGTCTTCCCGGTCCCGGTCGCCCCTTCGAGGAGGACGTTCCGCTCGTCGGCGAGGGCGTCGGCGATGCCGGCCATCGCCGCCTCCTGATTGGGGTACGGCTCGTCGTACGGGAAGAACCGCCACGCTCCGTCCGCGTCGCCGTCGTCGGGTGCGCCGTTGGCGTGGGCCACGGGAGAATCTCGGCCGCCATCCGATTAAAAGGCTCGGAGCCCTCGACACCGGTGGTCCCGCGCTCGACGGCGTCCTATGAGATGTTGAAAAGAGCGGCGACCGCCGCAGACCCGCTTATTCTTCGAGCAGTTCGACGATGAGGCCCTTCTGGGCGTGCAGGCGGTTCTCCGCCTGGTCCCAGACGAGCGAGCGCTTGCCTTCGAGCACGTCGCCGGTAATCTCCTCGCCGCGGTGGGCCGGCAGGCAGTGCATGACCTTCGCGTCGGTGTCAGACAGCAGGTCCTCGTTGAGTTGGAACCCCTCGAACGCCTGCAGTTTCTCGTGGCGCTGGTCCTCTTGGCCCATCGAAATCCACACGTCGGTGTAGACCACGTCGGCGTCCGCGACGGCCTCCTCGGGGTCGGTCGTAATCGTCGGGGCCGAGCCGAGTTCGTCCGCCTTTTCGAGCACGTCGTCGTCGACGCCGTACTCCGGCGGGGTCGCCACGGTGAGGTCGATGCCGGCCATCGCACAGCCGAGGACGAACGATTGGCCGACGTTGTTGCCGTCGCCGACCCACGCGGCCTGTACCTCGTCGAAGTCGCCGACGTGTTCGCGGATGGTGAGCAGGTCGGCGAGCGTCTGGCAGGGGTGGGCGTCGTCGGTCAGGCCGTTGATGACCGGCGCGTCGGAGTGCTCGGCGATTTCGAGCAGGTCCTCGTGGTCGAACAGGCGGACCATGATGGCGTCGCCGTAGCGACCCAGCACGCGCGCAGTGTCCGAAAGCGGCTCGCCGTGGCCGAGCTGGATGTCCTCGGGGCCGAGGAACAGCGCGTGGCCGCCCAGTTCGGTCATCCCCGTCTCGAAGGAGACACGCGTCCGGGTACTCGGCTTCTCGAAGAGCATCGCCAGCGTCGCTCGGGTAAGCTGCGTCTCGTCGTCGCCGGACTTGATGTCGGCGGCGCGGGTGAGAACGCGGTCTAACTCCGATGCGCTGATGTCGTCGATGTCGGTGAAGTGGGTGGTTTCGAGCATTGTGTCGTGTGTCGTGTCTCCGTGTCGGTTCGTCGTCTTGGCCAGTCAGTCGCCGCCACTCGGTCGCCTCAGTCGTCAGCGAGGCGCTCGCACACGTCGACGAGCACGTCGATGGCGCTATCGAACTCGGCGAGGTCGAGGTGTTCGTTCGGAGCGTGGTCGAGGTCCGAGTCGCCGGGGCCGTAGGTCGCCATGGGGCAGTCCCACGTGCCGGCGAAGATGTTCATGTCGCTGGTCCCGGTCTTGCGGAGGAGCCGGGGCTTCACGCCGCCGACGTTGCGGATGGCGACGCGGAACGCCCGCGCCACGTCGGTGCGGGGGCTCATCATGACCGGCGGAATGGGCTTGTTCCAGTGGACGCCGCCGCGGGTGAGTTCGCCCTCCGCGACCTCGCGCACGTCGTCGATGGAGAGCCGCGGCGGGACGCGAAACTGTACGTCAACCGTCGCCTCGACCGCGAGACCGTCGTCGGTCGGGCCGCCGTCGAACGTCACGGGCTTGGTCGTCACCGTGTCGAAGACGCCGTCGCGCTCCTCGTCGAAGAAGTCGGCCACGCGGGACCACCACGCGACCGCGGACTGGATGGCGTTCTCCTCGGGGCGCGAGGAGTGACCGAGTTCGCTCGTCGCGATGTACGTTCCCGAGAGGAACCCGCGGTAGCCGAGCGTGACGCCGTCCCAGCCCGAGGGTTCGCCGTTGACGACCGCGTCGGGCTCCTCGCGGTCCTCCACGAGGTGCCACGCGCCGCGCGAGGAGGTCTCCTCGCCGACGACGCCGACGAACGAGACACCCGTCTCGACGGCCGCCGCGGCCATCGAACAGAGCGGCCCCGTCGCGTCGACGCTGCCGCGACCCCAGAGGACGCCGTCTTCGATTTTCACCGGCACGTCGCCGGGGACGGTGTCGATGTGGGAGGTGAGAAGCACCGCGTCGTCGGCCGGCGCGCGGACGTTGCCGACCTCGTCTATCCAGACCTCGCGGTCGTGCGCCTCGAAGAACGCTTTCAGGACCTCGGCGGCCGCCTCCTCCTCGCCCGACACCGAGGGCGTCGAGACCATGTCGTAGAGGAGGTGGCGCGCGTCGGCCCACTCGCCCTCGTCGAGGGCGTCGGTACTGGTGTCCGAGACGGCGGTGGTGTCGGCGTCGGCGTCGGCCGCTCCCGCTTTCTCCACGTCCGCCTCGTCGTCTTCGCGTTCGATTTCGGCGTTCATGATAACACGTTCGTCATGGCGTCGACCGCGCGGTCGGCGTGCTCCTCCTCGATGACGAGCGGCGGCAGGAACCGGACGACCGTCCGGCCCGCGGGGAGCGCGAGCAACTGTTCGGACAGCGCGAGGTGCTTCAGCGTGCGGTTCGCGCCGCGTTTGACCTCGACGCCGATCATGAGGCCGTCACCGCGGACCTCGCGGACCGGCAGATCGTGTTCCTCGACGGCCGCTTCGAGTTCCGTCGTGAGGTAGTCGCCCACCGCGGCCGCGTGGCCGGGCAGGTCCTCTTCGACGATGGTGTCGAGGGTGGCGTTCGCCGCCGCACAAACCACGGGGCCGCCGGAGAACGTCGAGCCGTGGGAGGCCGCGCCGTCCGCAATCCAGTCGGCACAGAGCGTCGCGCCGAGCGGCAGTCCGTTGGCGATGCCCTTCGCGCTCGTCAGGATGTCGGGGACGACGCCGACGTTCTCGCAGGCCCACAGCGACCCGGTGCGACCGATGCCGGTCTGAATCTCGTCGAAGACGAGCGCGGCACCCGCGTCCTCGGTCAGGTCGCGGGCGGTCTGGAGATACTCGGTCGTCGCGGGGTTGATGCCGCCTTCGCCCTGAATCGGTTCGAGGAAGACCGCGGCCGTCTCGTCGTCGACGGCTTCGGCGAGTTCCTCCTCGTCGCCGTAGCTGACGAACTCGACGCCGCCGGCGACCGGCTCGTAGGGCTTCTTGTACTTCTGTTTCCACGTGAGCGCGAGGCTCCCGAGGGTGCGGCCGTGGAAGGCGCGCTTCGTGGCGACGATTTTCTGGCGGCCGGTCGCCGAGCGGGCGAACTTCATCGCCGCCTCGTTTGCCTCCGTGCCGGAGTTACAGAGCCAGACGTTCGAGATGTCGCCGGGCGCGAGCGTCGCCAGCTTCTCGTAGAGTTCGGTGCGGACCTCGACGGGGTACGACGCCTGCACGTAGGTCAGCTTCGCGGCCTGCTCCTGAATCGCGGAGGTGACCGCGGGGTGGGAGTGGCCGAGCGCCGCGACGGCGTAGCTCGCGCCGAAGTCGAGATACTCGGTTCCGTCGTCCGAGTAGAGATACGGCCCCTCGCCCGACTCGATGGCGATGGGTTTCTCGTTGAAGACGAAGCCGCTCATTGTTCGGCCCCCCCAGCTTCGACCAGCGCGCCGGGCGTCACGTGCGTGCCGCCGCCGTTGAGCGCCGTCACGATGGGGTCGTTCAGGTTCGCGTCGGAGACGACGACCTCGGCGGCCCCGCCGTCGAGGGCCTCCTTCGCGGCCATGACCTTCTTGGTCATGAACCCTTCAGCGGCCGATTCGAGCGCCGAGAACTCCTCGGGCGTGTCGGCCGTCTCGATGAGCGTGGATTCGTCGTCGGGGTCGGCGTAGACGCCTTTCACGTCGGTGAGGACGACGAGTTTCGCGCCGAGCGCGCCCGCGACTGCGGCGGCGGCGCGGTCGGCGTCGGCGTTGACCGGTACGCCGTCGTCGGCGAGCATCGGAACGGTCACGATGGGCGTGTAGCCGCCGTCGAGGAGCGTTTCGAGGAGCGTCGCGTTCACCGAGGTAATCTTCCCGGAGTGGTCGCCGCGCTTGATTTTCTTCTTGCCGTCTTCGACGACCCGGACGGCCGACTTGCGCGGGCCGGTCAGGAGGCCGCCGTCGACGCCCGAGAGGCCGAGCGCGTCGACGCCCGCCTCGCGGAACAGCGCGGTCAGGTCCGTGTTGAGCTTGCCCGGCATCACCATCGAGAAGACCTCCATGGTGCGCTCGTCGGTGAAGCGGCCGGAGACGCCCGAGGGCGACTCGACGTAGGTCGGCTCCTCGCCGAGTTCTTCGAGCGTCTCGTCGACTGCGGTCGAGCCGCCGTGGACGACGACCACGTCGGTGCCGTTGGCGACGAGGTGGGCCACGTCGGAGACGGCTCCCTGCGGGTCGACGGCCTTCGCACCGCCGATTTTGACGACGACCGGCGGCTCCTTGCCGCCATCGGTGAGTAGATTCGCTTCGTTGTCGACGAGCTGTTCGTGTGCCGCGAGCAGTTCCTCGCGTGTGTATCCTGTCATAGTCGAAATGGTGCGTAAATAGTGTGTCGGGGGCGAGCGTTCGGGTGCGGTGCGGTCAGGGCGAGCCGATGGGGTGGAAGCCGGTGAAGTCGAGTCCGGCGGTCTCGTCCAGCCCGAGCGCGATGTTGGCGGCGTGGACCGCCTGCCCCGCGGAGCCTTTCATCATGTTGTCGATGGCCGAGAAGACGACGAGTCGTCGGTTTCCGGGGTCGATTTCGAAGCCGACCTCGCCGAAGTTCGTCCCGGCGACCGACTTCGGTTCCGGGTAGCGGTAGACGCCGCCGCCGCCGGCGACGGTGCGCATGAACGGTTCGTCGCCGTAGGAGCCGCGGAACGCTTTCCACATGTCGCCCTTCGAGACGGGGCCGTCGGGGAAGACGTGACAGGTCGCCGCCGCGCCGCGGACCATGTCGACCGCGTGGACGGTAAACGAGACCGAGAGGCCGAGGTACTCCTCGATTTCGGCCTCGTGGCGGTGGCCGGTCGGCGCGTAGGGGCGGACGATGCCCGAGCGCTCGGCGTGCGACGACGCCTTGCTCGCGCCCGCGCCGCCCTCCGACGAGCCGACTTTCACGTCCACGACGACCTGCTCGTCGCCGGAGAGGATGCCGGCGTCGAAAAGCGGCTTGAGGCCGAGAATCGTCGCGGTCGCGTTACAGCCGCCCGCGGCGATGAGGTCCGCGCCGGGGAGGTTCTCGCGGTTCAGTTCGGGGAGCGCGTACTCCGACTGTTCGAGGTATTCGGGGCAGACGTGGCCGTCGTACCACTCGTCGTACTGCGCCGCCTCGGAGAGACGGAAGTCCGCAGAGAGGTCGACGACGGTGTCCGCCGCGTCCTGAAAGGCGTCGATGTGCTCCATCGAGACGCCGTGGGGCGTCGCCGTGAACAGCACGTCGACCGATTCGAGGTCCTCCGGCGAGGTGAAACGGAGGTCGAGGTGACGAAGGTTCGGATGGACGTGGCCGACGGTCTTGCGCTCGTAGGAGCGGCTCGTCGCCTGTTCGACGTCGAAGTTCGGGTGGCCGTCGAGCAGGCGGAGCAGTTCGCCGCCGGTGAAGCCGGAACCGCCGACGACGCCCGCGGTGAGTTGGTCGCTCACGCCGAGACCTCCGCCAGCGACTGCTCGCCGTCGACCTTGGCTTCGAGCCAGTCGACGACCGTCGCGGGAACGTCCGCCTCGACGGCGTCGTTGAGCGCCTTGAACTCGACGGTGTGGTTGACCTCGTGGACGGTGTAATCGTCACCCGCTTCCATGAGGTCGACGCCGAGCAGGCCGCCGCCGACCGCGTCGGACGCCTGCTTCACGAGTTCCTTCGCGCGGTCGTCGAGTTCGAACTCCTCGACACTCGCGCCCTTCGCGGCGTTCGTGAGCCAGTGGTCCGACGAGCGGACCATCGCGGCCACGGGTTCGCCGTCGGTGGCGAGCACGCGGATGTCGCGGCCCGGCTTCTCGACGAACTCCTGGATGTAGAACACCTTGTGCTCGTAGTTGCCGAGCGTCGACTTGTGTTCGAGGATGGCCTCGGCGGCCGACTCGGAGTCGATTTTCGCCATCAGGCGGCCCCACGAGCCGACGACCGGCTTGAGGACGCAGGGGTAGCCGAACTCCTCGACGATTTCCATCGCCGAGTCGACCGTGAAGGCCACTTTCGTGTTCGGCGTGGGAACGCCCGCGTCCGCGAGCGCGAGGCTGTTTTTCGCCTTGTCGGCGCAGATGTCGGCGGTCTCGTGGGAGTTGACGACCGGGATTCCGTACGACTGCAGGAAGCGCGTGATGTAGATACTCCTGCTCGTCGCCAGACAGCGGTCGACCACCACGTCGAGCCCGTCGAACGATTCCGGCGGCTCCGTGAGGTCGAACTGCTCTTTCCGAACGTCTATCTTCGTCACCTCGTGGCCGCGGTCGCGAAGCTCGTTGAGCAGGAGCTTCTCGTCGCGGCGAATCCGGGAATAGAGCAGTCCAACGTGCAATTTACTCTCCCCAGTCCTCTTCGAGTTCGGGCGCTTCTTCGAGTGTCACGGGGTCGAGGGAGACGACCTCAAGCTCTGCGCCCGTGGCGGGGCTGTCGATGATTTCGCCGACTTCGACGTCGGCCGGCAGCTCGATTTCCTCTCCGCTCAGCGGGTCTTCCGCGGTGATGGTGTCGCTCATTACATCCGTGGCTGGTCGACGGATAGTATTAAAGCCGTCGAAAATTACGCGACGGAAATTAATGCAAAGAAGTCTCTAACGGGTGTTATCTGTCGAATCGGCCGACAGTACGGATCGGCCGAACGACGCGTCGAGCTTGGGTGCCACGCTCACTCGACGCCGGAGACGGGACCGGTCGTCGGACCGGTCGACCCGTCTCCCGCGCCGGGCGTGGTCGTCGTCGCCGCGGTTCCGGTCGGGGTCGTCGGAGCCCCGCCGGTCGTCGCGGCGCAGTCGCTCG